>JAOUJX010000008.1 GCA_029882955.1 Gammaproteobacteria bacterium | reverse complement strand
GTCTCCAGCTCAGCCATTATAGCGGCGTTGAAAAACTTTACCGGAATTCCCCACCGCAGCCAATGGGTGGCTGAAATTAACGGGGTCGAGTGGATTAACGATTCCAAGGCAACCAATGTTGGTGCCGCTAAAGCATCGATCGAAGGGCGGGATCGTCCTGTGATTCTGATCGCCGGTGGACAGTCTAAAAATGCCGATATGTCGATCTTATGTCCGGCCCTGGAGCAGGGCGTGAAGCAGGTGTTGTTGATGGGCGAAGACGCCGAGCGCATTGCCGATGCCTGGCAAAAGTCGGTGCCGGTTACCCGGGTTAAAAATATGCGCGAAGCTGTCGAGACTGCGAATCAGCTGGCACAAAGCGGCGATTGCGTTTTGCTCGCGCCAGCCTGCGCCAGCTTCGATATGTACCCCAGATTTGAGGCGCGGGGTGACGATTTCATCGATTGCGTGCGGAGTCTCAATCATGGCTAGCATTGGCAATGGACAGGCAGTACGTACCCGCGGTGAAGCCAGCCGCAGCCACGCGGAGTTTACTCCCGGACTCGACTGCACAATTTTGTTCCTGTACGGCACATTGATTTTTCTCGGTATCATTATGGTTGCTTCGGCTTCGATCAGTATTGCCGATCAGCAGACAGAGGATCCGTTTTTCTATGCCAAGCGCCAGTTTTTGCGTGCTTTACTGAGCTTTATGCTGGTCTGGGTTGCTTACCGAATTCCCCTCCAGTTCTGGAAGAATAATGGCATGCTGCTGATGTTAAGTTCGATTGTTTTGCTCGCAGTGGTATTAATCCCGGGTGTCGGACATACAGTGAACGGTAGTACGCGATGGCTGAATTTTGGTTTCTTTACATTTCAAATTTCCGAAGTCGCTAAACTATTTCTGATTATTTATCTCAGCGGTTATCTGATTCGCCGTACCGATGAAGTGCAATCCAATACGATGGGATTTCTGAAGCCTATGTTCATCCTGGCCTTTGCCAGCGGATTGCTGATTCTCGAACCCGACTTCGGTGCGGCAGCTATTTTGCTGCTAACCGGACTCGGTTTAATGTTTCTCGGTGGTGTTCGCTTCGGCCAGTTCATGATATTTGTGACCGGCACCCTGTGCATCATGGTATTGCTGGCGCTTTCCTCGCCTTACCGTCTGTCGCGTATTACCTCGTTTGTCGACCCCTGGGCCGATCCTTTCAATAGCGGCTTCCAGTTGACGCAGTCGTTAATCGCCATTGGCAATGGCGGCTGGTTTGGCGCGGGCCTCGGTGGCAGTGTACAGAAGTTGTTTTATTTACCCGAAGCCCATACTGACTTTCTGTTTGCTATCTTTGCCGAAGAGTTCGGACTGGTTGGGACGGTAATACTGATTGGTATTTTCGCATTATTTTCAATACGTTGTTTCGCCATTGGCAGGATGTCACTCCTTGCTGGTAAGGCATTCGGGGCTTACCTGGCCTACGGCGTCGGGCTCCTCATAACCTTCCAGGCAACTATTAATATCGGCGTGAATATGGGGGCGTTACCCACTAAGGGGTTAACCCTGCCTTTCATGAGCTATGGTGGCAACAGTATCCTCAGTATGTCTCTGGCGGTAGGTCTGGTGTTACGTGTTTACCGCGAATATCAGATCGGCGAGGGTAATATCCTCAACGCCAGGCAACGCTCTGGTTCATACAAGGTGAAAGCATGACCAGGGCAAAGCAACAACCAATAGTAGTGATGGCCGGTGGTACCGGTGGTCATGTATTCCCCGCTTTGGCGGTTGCAGAATACTTACGCCACAACGGAGAATCAGTGGTCTGGCTCGGCACTCGTGCCGGCATTGAATCGCGCGTTGTGCCGGCGGCTAATATTGCCATCGAGTGGTTGAGTGTGCAGGGCCTGCGAGGCAAGGGCAAATTAACCTTATTGTTAGCGCCCTTCAGGTTAATACGTGCCTGCTGGCAAGCTTACCGTGCCTTGCTGCGTCTGCGTCCTAAAGCGGTGTTAGGGATGGGAGGGTTCGTCTCTGGACCGGGTGGTTTGATGGCCTGGCTATTGCGTATTCCGCTAGTTCTGCACGAGCAAAACTCGGTCATCGGCTTAACCAATAAATTGCTGAGCCGGTTTGCCAGCCAAAGCTATTTTGGCTTTCCGGCTGCTGCCAGGGGCGTATCGCGTAGTGAATACATTGGTAACCCGGTGCGCGCCGAGCTTTTTGAGCTTGAGTCGCCTGAAAGCAGACTGACAAAAAGGCTGGCCGATAATCTTAATTTACTGGTCATCGGCGGTAGTCTTGGTGCTGCCAGTTTAAACAGGATGGTACCCCTGGCTGTATCGATGCTCGATATCGACTCGCGCCCTAATATCAAACACCAGTGTGGAAACAAACATCTGGCGGCCTGCCAGCAAAATTATCGCGAAGCCGGTGTCGAGGCCGAAGTGCAGGATTTTATCAACGATATGCCCTCGGCTTATGCCTGGGCAGACCTGGTGGTTTGTCGCGCTGGTGCGCTGACGATTGCTGAATTAACCGCGGTTGGTGTTGGTTCTATATTAATTCCTTATCCTTACGCGGTTGATAATCATCAATATCACAATGCACGTTTTCTTGAGGAAAACAACGCGGCGAATATTCTTACCGAAGATGACTTAAATGCCGATCGACTTGCCGTACTTATCCAGAGTCATCAACAGGACCGGGAAGGATTAATTGCGATGGCTAAAAGAGCGCAGGCGCTGGCTAACGTGAATGCTACAGAAAAGCTGGCACAGGGCATACTAGAGAGGGTGAAGGCATGACCGTTAGCTCAAAACATTTTATGCGGCGCATTAAAAATATCCACTTTATCGGTATTGGTGGTGTCGGCATGAGCGGCATTGCCGAAGTGTTTCATAACCTGGGCTATGTTATTAGTGGTTCGGATATTACAGAATCTGCCATGGTGCGTCATCTACGCGGGCTGGGTATGACGATCTATATTGGCCATCGCGAAGACAATATTGAGGGTGCGCACGTCGTCGTAGTGTCCACCGCTATCGATGAAGATAATCCGGAAATTATTGCCGCTCGTGCACAGCGTCTACCCGTCGTTCGACGTGCCGAAATGCTTGCCGAACTCATGCGCTTTCGCCGTGGCATTGCGATCGCCGGAACCCACGGTAAGACCACCACGACCAGCCTGGTTGCGAGTTTGCTGGGCAAGGGCGATATCGACCCGACCTACGTTATCGGTGGCAAGCTCAATAGCGATGCCAGCCATGCTCGACTCGGGCTTAGCGATTACCTGGTGGCCGAGGCGGACGAGAGCGATGCGTCGTTCCTGTATTTACAGCCGATGATGTCGATAGTCACCAATATCGATCAGGACCACCTGTCGACATACGAAGGTGATTTTGAGCGACTCAAACAAACCTTTGTCGAGTTTCTCCATCACCTGCCGTTTTATGGTTTGGCTGTTCTGTGTATCGATGACCCGGTGGTTCGCGAAATTATGGATCAGGTAGCCAGGCCCATATTGACCTATGGTGAATCCGAGGACGCCGATGTACGAATCACCGAAATTAAGCCACAGGGCGCTAAAACACAGTTTCGCCTGATGCTGCCGAATGATGACGAAGCGCTTGATATAGATCTTAATCTCACGGGTAGACACAATGTATTAAATGCGACCGCAGCCATCGGTATCGCGTGGGAGCTCGGAGTCAATCGTGAATCGATTAAGGCCGCGTTGTCGGAGTTTTCCGGTATTGGTCGGCGTTTCCAGATCAGTGAGGATGTGCCGGTTGAGCATGGCCATGTCATGCATGTTGATGACTATGGTCATCATCCTAATGAAATAAAGGCCACAGTCGAAGGTATCCGAGAGGCCTGGCCGGAGAAGCGCCTGACGGTGGCATTCCAGCCACATCGTTATACGCGTACGCGTGATTTATTCGAGGACTTTTCGCAGGTGTTGTCCGAAGTCGACCAACTGGTGTTGCTCGAGGTTTATCCCGCCGGTGAAAAACACATAAAAGACGCCGATGGCCGTGCCCTGGCACGTTCTATTCGGGGTCGGGGGAAAATTGATCCGGTCTTCGTCGAAGATATCGAATCTCTCGCCGAGGTGGTTGAAACAGTTCTACAGGATGGGGATATTTTCCTTACCCTGGGTGCCGGTAGCATCGGAGCCTGGTCGGCCGAGTTTCTATCGAATCACCAGGAGCAGTCAAAGTGATTGCGCTCGATATGAATCAGTTAAGCGGTCGACTCCGCCAGGATGAGCCAATGTCGAAGCACACCAGCTGGCGCGTCGGTGGGCTGGCTGACCAGTATTATGTACCCGCGAACCTGGCAGATTTACAGATATTTCTGTCGATGCAGGATGTTGAAACTCCGATCACCTGGGTTGGCCTTGGCAGTAACATGCTGGTACGCGATGGCGGAATACGTGGGGTTGTTATAGCACCGTTAGGCGGATTGAAGGAACTCTATCTGGATGACCAGGGTCTGGTTTATGCCCAATGTGGTTTGTCCAATTCCAAAGTTGCGCGTTTTTGCGATAACAATAACCTTAGCGGTGCCGAATATCTGGCCGGTATCCCCGGCACTATTGGCGGCGCTCTCACCATGAATGCCGGTGCTTTTGGTCATCAAACCTGGGACCTGGTCGAGCAGGTCACGATGATTAATCGCAAAGGTGAGCTGATCGAGCGTTACCCGAATGAGTTTGAAATTAGTTATCGTGATGTCCGGATTCCGCCTGATGAATGGTTTGTTGCCGGGCGTTTACGTCTCGGCAAAAAAGTCGAAGGGCAGAATAACGAGATCAAACAATTGCTACAAAAACGTAATGACAGTCAACCGATTGGCCTGCCTTCCTGTGGCTCGGTATTCAAAAACCCACCCGGAAAACACTCAGCGCAGCTAATTGAAAGTGCTGGATTAAAAGGTTATTGCATGGGCTCAGCCTGTGTTTCGGAAAAACACGCGAATTTTATAATCAGTAAGAATGGCACCAAGGCCAGCGATATCGAAGCCCTGATAGGGTTTATACAAAAGACCATTAAACAGCAATTCGATGTGTCACTGGAAACCGAAGTACGCATCGTCGGGGAAGTCCTATGATTGATTCGATCAAGAAGCCTTCGGCAGGTTCAGCAGCGCGGTGCGGCAAGGTCGCGGTACTGCTGGGCGGTACATCCGCAGAGCGCGAAGTGTCTCTGAACAGTGGTAATGCGGTTTATCAGGCCTTAGTCGAAGCTGGAGTTGATGCCTTCAAGCTCGACGTCCAGAGCAATGTACTGGAACAATTACAAAGCATGAAAGCCGACCGGGTATTCAATGTTCTGCACGGTCGCGGTGGTGAAGATGGCACTATCCAGGCGGTACTTGAGCTGCTCAATATGCCTTATACCGGTAGCGGCATCTGTGCCTCGGCGCTGGCGATGAATAAGCTGGCGACTAAACGCATTTTTGCGGGCAGTGGTATTCCGACACCCGACTACATGGAGCTTGCTAGCGAGGCCGACTGCGAACGTCTGCTCAATGAAATTGGCCTGCCGGTTTTTGTTAAGCCAGTACTGGAAGGGTCGAGTATCGGTATGACACCGGTGCACAAGGCTGAAGATCTAATTCCAGCCTGGAACAAAGCCAGGGCCTACGGCAATGTTTTCGCCGAAAAGTTTATTCAGGGTGTGGAATATACTGCGGGTTTTCTCGGTGGACAGGTTTTACCACTGATCAAACTGGAGACACCCCACGAATTCTACGACTACGACGCCAAGTACCTTGCGGATGACACCATTTATACCTGTCCCTGTGGTCTGCCCGAAGACAGGATTGAGGAAATCAACGATCTGGTCGAGCGCAGCATTCGTGCCACTGGCGTGCGTCACTGGGGTCGAGTTGACCTGATGCTCGATGATCAGGGCCAACCCTGGGTGATCGAAGTTAATACTGTGCCGGGTATGACCGATCATAGCCTGGTACCGATGGCAGCTCGGCAGGCAGGACTAGAGATGCCCGACCTGGTACTCAGGATTCTGGAGTTAACGCTGGAAGGAGATGAAAACCATGTTTAGTTTCCGTAAGAAAAATATACAGGCAAAAAAGCGCAGCAAGGAGACAAAGCCTGAACTTGAAATCGAATGGAAAGCGATATACAGCTGGTTATTATTAGTCACCGTCGTCCTGGGTGGGGTTGGTTACTTAACACAGAAGAATACCTGGTTGCCGATCAAAACCATCAAACTCTCGGGTAGTTTTCAATATATCGACCAAAAAGAGGTGGAAGCGGTTTTGCTACCTTATGTCGGCGAAGGCTTTTTCTCACTGGATATCCACGCGGTAAGACAGGCTTTAAGCGATAAGCCCTGGACCGACTCAGTTTCCATCCGTCGTGTCTGGCCGGGTCAACTGAGTATTAACATGATTGAGAAGACACCAGTCGCGCGCTGGGATGAGAAGCGATTGATCAGTGACAGAGCGATCGTTTATCTGGCCGATACAAAAGATTTTCAGCAGTTGCCACTGGTGCATGCCGAGAATGATCAGCCGGTCGATTTATTGCGGCAATATTATTCTATGCAAAGACGTTTTAGTGCCCTCAATGAAAGGATTACTGCTTTGCGACAGGACAGTCGAGGTGCGATCGAAATTGAACTCGCTGATGGCCTTAAAATTAAACTCGGACGTGATCAGGTCGAGCATAAAATTGAACGTTTAATCACCGTCTATCAACGGGAAATTCTGCCTCGTCGAAGCGACATTAAGCAACTCGATTTGCGATATAGCAATGGGTTTGCGGTGGCCTGGAAAAAAGAAGCGTTAGAGAACCGCAATCAGGCAGCTGCAGGGAGTCAAAAAAATGTCTAAAAAGGCGGCGAATAGCTTAATCGTTGGACTCGACATCGGCACCTCCAAGGTGGTGGCGATTGTCGGCGAAGTCACTGTTGACGGTGAAATCGATATTATTGGCATTGGAACCCAACCCTCGCGCGGCCTGAAGAAGGGAGTGGTAGTCAATATCGAGTCGACAGTACAGTCGATCCAGCGCGCCGTGGAAGAGGCAGAACTCATGGCGGGCTGCCAGATCCGCTCAGTTTACGCGGGCATAGCCGGTAGCCATATCCGCAGCATTAATTCCCACGGCATCGTCGCTATCAAGGAGAAAGAAGTGACTGCGGCTGATGTTGCCCGCGTTATCGACGCCGCTAAAGCGGTCGCTATACCCGCCGATCAACGCATTTTGCATGTCCTGCCACAGGAATTTGTGATCGATAATTCAGAAGGTATCCGTGATCCGATCAGCATGTCGGGTGTACGACTGGAAGCCAAGATTCATCTGGTCACCGGAGCCATGAGCGCCGCGCAGAATATTATCAAGTGTGTGCGCCGATGTGGACTCGATGTCGACGATATCATCCTTGAACAACTGGCATCGAGTGCGGCAGTACTGACCGAAGATGAAAAAGAACTAGGCGTTTGCCTGGTCGATATCGGTGGTGGTACGACCGATATAGCCGTATTTTCTGATGGTGCGATCCGTCACACGGCAGTCATTCCCATCGCCGGCGATCAGGTCACCAACGACATTGCGGTGGCACTGCGTACACCGACGCAATATGCCAACGATTTAAAAATTAAATACGCCTGCGCATTACGACAGCTGGCAGCCGATGAAGAAACCATCGAAGTGCCCAGTGTTGGTGACCGTGAACCGCGTCGACTAGCTCGACAAACACTAGCCGAGGTCGTTGAACCTCGCTACGAAGAATTGCTCAGCCTGGTACAGGCGGAACTTAGACGCAGTGGATTTGAAGAAATTTGTGCAGCCGGTGTGGTACTCACCGGCGGTAGCTCAAAAATGGAAGGGGTGATCGAACTGGCGGAAGAAATTTTCCACATGCCGGTTCGACTGGGCTACCCACAGCATGTATCGGGGCTCGTCGATGTAGTACGCAATCCGATACATTCAACCGGAGTTGGTTTGCTACTGTTTGGAAACAGACAGCAATCCGGCCTGTCCAGTTATCAACTGGACGAACAGTCTGAAGCTGGCATTCTGAAAAGAATGAAAGGCTGGTTTCAGGGTAATTTTTAGCCATATAAGCAAGAGGAGAACTCAAAATGTTTGAATTAATGGACTCACACTCCAAAGACCCGGTGATCAAGGTGATCGGTGTCGGCGGCGGCGGCGGTAATGCCGTACAACACATGGTATCTGCGGGTATAGAAGGCGTGGAATATATCTGCGTCAATACCGACGTACAGGCACTCAAGAAAATGGACGTGCGAACTACCATGCAAATCGGGGCCAGCATAACCAAAGGTCTCGGAGCGGGTGCCGATCCAGGCATAGGTCGCCAGGCTGCGCTGGAAGATCGCGAACGAATTCAGGAGGCGATTGAAGGCTCTAACATGCTCTTCATTACCGCTGGGATGGGCGGCGGAACAGGTACTGGTGCAGCGCCGGTAATCGCACAGATTGCCAAAGAGCTGGGTATTTTAACGGTTGCAGTGGTCACCAAACCGTTTGGCTTCGAACGCAGCAAGCGCATGGCGCAGGCCGATGCCGGTATACGTGAGTTATCCAACGCGGTCGACTCATTGATCACCATTCCAAACGATAAACTCATGCCGGTGCTGGGTAAGCAGACTTCACTACTGGAAGTTTTCAACAAGGCTAACGATGTATTGAAAGGTTCAGTGCAGGGCATTGCGGAACTGATCACCTGCCCGGGTCTGATCAATGTGGACTTCGCCGATGTTCGCACGGTCATGTCGGAAATGGGCATGGCGATGATGGGTACAGGCTCTGCGGTCGGTGAAAACCGAGCTCGCGAAGCCGCGACTGCCGCTATTTCATCGCCACTGCTCGAAGACGTCAATATTTCCGGTGCTCAGGGCATTCTGGTTAACGTCACCGCTGGCCTGGACTTATCGATTGGTGAACTCGACGATGTCGGTACTGCCATCACTGAGCTGGCCTCTGACGATGCGAATGTCGTGGTCGGTACGGTTATCGATGCCAATATGGCGGAAGGCGAGTTGCGCGTCACCATGGTAGCGACCGGTCTTGGCAAGGAAAAAGTACTATCCGATTCTTCGGTTAGCATGATCAAGCCCGAAAGAAATGGAGAGGTCGACTATAAGAAGCTCGAACGCCCTACCGCCATCCGCCAGAAGGTAGTCGGTGATACGATAGAAATTAGTACTGATAAAGAAAGCATGGAATACCTCGAAATTCCTGCCTTTCTCAGGCGCCAGAACGACTAGAACATCCTCCTCTTGCGAACTTACGGCTTAAGGATGAGCCGTATAGTTTTAATGCCGATCTGGGGTAGGCAGGTTTGGCGACTGCGTAATATTAAGCCCCGACAATATCGCTTTAAATGATAGTAGAATTATCACAAAGGCCGAATTATCCTTTACTATAATTAACTGACAAAACGGGTAATGCCGTCAGGATTAATTATGGGCGATGAAATAAGCAAAGATCACTTCGAAGAAAAGGACTATCAACTTTTCCGGCAAAAGCTGGATGAGGAAATGGTATTCGTGCGGAATCTGTTTACCAGTCGTTCCTTCGACAATCGAACCCAAAAACTGGGCTACGAACTCGAACTCTGCCTGCTCGATGACGATGGGGCGCCTGCCGCCTGTAACCAGCAAGTACTCGATATCGCGAATAATCCCTTGTTTACCTATGAACTGGCGAAATTCAATCTTGAAATTAATGGCAATGCTTTTGAGGTCACGCCGGAGTTATTTGAACGCATCGATGCTGATTTAAACGCGCTATACCGGGAGGTCGAAGAATCAGCCAGTCGTTGTGCAGCACAGGCAGGACTATTCGGTGTGTTACCCAGCCTACAGCAAAAGCACCTGGACAGTGAAAAGTATATGTCTGAATTGCACCGCTATCATTTACTCAATCAGCGCTTGATCGAAATGCGTGAGCGACCGGTACATCTGGAAATGCATGGTGAGGATGATCTGCTGCTGGATCAAAACGATGTGATGCTCGAAGCTCTGAGTACCTCTTTACAGACTCATTTGCAGATACCCTTCGACGAAGCGGTAGATAGTTATCATGCTGCCTTATGGACGAGTATGGCGGTGCTGGCGGTGGGTGCCAACTCACCGTTGGTATTAGGCAAGAAATGCTGGCAGGAGTCGCGTATAGCGATATTCAAACAGGCGGTTGATACGCGCAATAAACAGGAGGTTCGGGACGCGGTGATACCCCGTGTTCATTTTGGCAGAGGCTATATCGAATCCTGGCTGGATTTATTCGAAGACAATCATTATTACAGTCCGGTATTGCCGGAAACAAAGGACTGTGCGATTGAAGAATTACATCACTTCAATCTGCATAATGGCACCATCTGGCGCTGGGTTAGACCGATTCTGGGGCGTGTGGGCGATATCTATCATCTGCGCCTGGAGTTGCGAGTAACGCCTTCCGGCCCCACTATAGTCGACACGATGGCGAATATGGTCTTTACGGTTGGCCTTATAGAAGGCTTAAAGCAATCACCAGAAGACTTGACCCGAATAGCCTTTGAGGTGCTGGATCGTGATTTTTACAAGGTCGCTCGTGAGGGTCTGGAGGCGCGGGTCAACTGGTGTAGCGGGGTGACGGATAGCATGAAAAATATATTGCTGAAGCATGCGATACCGGTTGCTGCTACCGGTCTGGAGATAATGGGTATTCATGCGCCTGAAAAGTGGCTTGATATTATTCGGGCCCGGGTTAGTAGTGGGCGCACGGGTGCTGACTGGATATTACAGTTCTGGGAAAATAACAAAGATATGGATGCGCTGGTTAAGGCTTATCTGAGTAACGCTCGAAGTAATACTCCGGTACACCTGTGGCCATATGTTAGTTGAATAAGTTATCTGCTGGATCTATTAAATGAATGAAAAACTGGCCATAGTGTCTGAGCTGCCGGAAGGCTTTTATGATTTTGAACCGGACCAAATTCTGGCGCTATTTCCAACGCCGACACTGATTCAACTCAGCGGCGATAAATCGCCGCCGATATTCGTTTCTATCTTGCTGCATGGCAATGAATATTCTGGTTTAAAGTCGGTACAGGCATTACTTAAAAAATATACCAATGGTCTGCCAAGATCGATGTACCTGTTTGTCGGTAACGTCACTGCAACCGCTTTGGGTTTGCGTGTAATACCCGGTCAAACCGATTATAACCGCTGCTGGCCGGGCACCGGCATGGCCGCCAACGATGAAACCGAAATGATGCAAACGGTTTTCGATTTCGTCACGCGGAAGCCGTTGTTTGCGGCGATCGATGTGCACAATAACAGCGGTCTTAATCCGCATTATGCCGGCATCACTACAGTGACCGATGAAAATCAGCACCTGGCTGCGATGTTCAATCATATTGGCCTGGTTTTTACGCGTCCGAAAGGTGTATCTACTATGGCTTTCGACCATATCTGTCCCGCCGCGATACTTGAATGTGCCAGACCAGGCGATGAATTAGGTATCCAACACGCGACCGAGTTACTCGATGCTTTGCTGCACATGGATCACTTTCCCAACCGACCGGTGCCGGCCCACGACCTGCAACTGGTTCGTACTCTGGCGACATTGAATATTCCCGATCAGGTCAGCATCGATTTCGATTTGAGCAGTCAGGCCGATTTGCTATTCCAGCAGGATTTCGATCATTTGAATTTCACTGAAATTAAAACTCACGATGTGTTTGCGCATACCCGTGTAGACAGGCCGTTGGAAATAACCAACCAGCTGGGTGAGGATGTGACCGACGAACTAATTCGGGTCGAAGATGGCAGGATTTATTTAAATAAAACCCTGATGCCAGCGATGATCACCATGGATGAAGCGATTATTCGACAGGATTGCCTGTGCCATTTGCTGGTGGATTACCATCTGGAAACTCTAGATAATCGCTAATGCGCTTAAAGTATTCCTGCATTCACCTTCTTTGCCTGACCGCTCTAGTTTCCTCTGCTACTCAGGCCGAAGAATTAAATCCGAGTAAAGATTTTGGGATCGGTATTTATGTTGATCAGGATTTGTTTATACCTTTCACCAATGAAGACCGCGACTACACTATGGGCGTTGCCCTGGAGTTTTTCTGGGCAAAAGAAAGAGGGCTTTATCTTTTAGATGGACTGGTGCGTTCCGCCGGTGAATGGTTAGGCATCGATCGGTCAGACAGAGACATTGTTTACAGTTTTAAACTGGGGACGCTTGCTTATACCCCCGATGATTTGGCGGACACGCAGCCTATCTACGATGACCGGCCTTATTCATCGTTGATTTATCTCAGCAATAAGCGTGTTCGTGCAGACAGTGAAGATGCCCTCGCGGCTGAAGTATCGATTGGAGTTCTGGGAACCAGCCTGGCGGGAGAGTTTCAGTCGGCCTTTCATTCCTGGTATCGGGACTTTGATCATTCGGATGAACCCGTCGAGCCCATGGGTTGGGATCATCAGATATCCAGCGGTGGCGAATTAACCCTGCGGCTACGTTTGTCTAAATCCGAACTGTATCCTGCACTGTCTGTTCCTGGCCGCTTCGATGTTTCGTCGACAGTCGGTTTATCGTTGGGTTTCCAGACCAACGCCAGTGTCGGGGCAGCTATGCGATTTGGCAGTATCAAAAGTCCGTTCTGGAGTCTGCCGTTTGACCCGGTCAACCGCGGTAATTTTCTGCCATTCACGGCTGTCGACGAGTGGTATTTCTGGACAGCGCTACGCACCCACCTGATTGGTTATGATGCTTTACTACAGGGCCAGTTCCGGGATAGCGAAGTCACCTACTCGTACGATCAAATCGAAGCGTTGGTTTATGATGGTGCCTTCGGGTTTACCTGGGGTATCGGCAAATCGCAGTTTACTTTTTCGGCCAACTCTAAAACTTCTGATTTAAAGCATAGTTCCAGAACACAAACCTGGGGTAGTGTTAACTATATTTATCACTTTTAGTGGAAAAATCCTGCCCGTTAAAAACGAGGCGGAAACCACCAGGCCCGTCAGTCAGGTTTTTTCGACTTAAACCACTGGTCGATGGAAAAGAAACCCCCGCCATAAACAATACTAACCAGTAGCATTGCACCGTACAGCTGATGTAACGCCAGTCCTGCGCCTTTCGCGAGCGTTGCATAATAGGATATGACGGCGACGATATTGATGAATGATATGGCTATGGCTGCAAAGCGAGTGCCAAATCCAGTTAGCAGAAATATCGGGAATACCAGTTCGCCAAAAGTGGCGAGATAGGCGGCGACTTCGTAGTTAAGCAAAGGAACCGCATATTCGTACTCGAATACTGCCAGGTTTTGCTCCCAATTGTTAATTTTCCAGAGACCTGAGCTGAAAAATACCCAGCCGACATAAAGCCGAAAAAATAATAACAATGGTGATTGCAGTTTCGATAGCAAATCATTAGCTGCGCGTCGTGATGCTTCCAGTGTATTGGCCAGACTCATGGTATCTCCGTTATTTTTTTTGACGGCCTTATGAGTAGCTGGTTTACGAAAAGTTCCAATTACATTGCAGCTATCCGATCCGCCTGGGCCTGCAGACTGGCCAGCGCCGATTGAGCATCGGCCAGTTTTTCCTTCTCCTTGCTGACCACATCGTCGGGCGCGTTGGCAATGAACTTAGCGTTGTTTAATTTGCCTTCGAGCCGTTTCACTTCCTGTTCGAGCTTCTGCATCTTTTTCTGAAGACGTTGCAGTTCGGCATCCTTATCTATCAGGCCTGCCAATGGGATTAATAAACTCATATCACCCACCAGCGAAGTGGCTGATTCCGGTGGCTGATCGGTCGCTTCAAGCCAGTCGATGGATTCGAGTTTCGCCAGGGCGATTAACAGGTCGCGGTTATGGTCGATTTTCTGGCGATCGAAATCACTGCCATTCTGGCAGATGACCGGTAATGGCTTACCGGGTTTGATATCCATTTCAGAACGAATCTGGCGGACACCCATGATGAACTGTTTCACCCAGTCGAGTTCTTCGATAGCAGACTCGTCGATCTTGTCTGCTTCTGGCTGCGGGTAGGGTTGCAGCATGATAGTGCTACCTTGCTTACCGGCCAGTGGTGCGACTTTTTGCCAGAGTTCTTCAGTGATAAACGGCATAATCGGGTGTAACAGGCGCAGCCAGGCTTCCAATACTCGAATTAGGGTACGGCGAGCGCCACGCTTCTGACTGGCACTGCTGTCGTCGTTGTAGATCACCGGTTTGGAAAGTTCGATGTACCAGTCGCAGTAATCGTTCCAGATGAACTCGTAGAGTTCTTTCGAAGCGAGGTCGAAGCGATAGCCTTCGATATGGCGTGCAACTTCACCCTCGACCTGTTGCAGTCGTGAGATGATCCAGCGGTCGGCCAGTGATAAGTCGATCGCGTCGTCGCCGAGTCCGGTATCTTCATTTTCGGTATTTTGCAGTACGTAACGGGTTGCATTCCAGATCTTGTTGCAGAAGTTACGATAGCCTTCGATACGACCCATATCGAACTTAACGTCGCGTCCGGTGGAAGCCAGCGCAGTGAAGGTGAAGCGCAGTGCGTCGGTACCGTAACTGGCGATGCCTTCTGGAAAATCCTGCCGTGTTTGCTTTTCGATTTTTGCCGCCAGTTGCGGTTGCATCATACCGCTGGTGCGTTTACTAACCAGTGCTTCAAGGTCTATGCCATCAATCAAATCGATTGGATCAAGTACATTGCCCTTCGACTTGGACATCTTCTGTCCATGCGAATCGCGTACCAGGCCATGCATATAGATTTCGTGGAAAGGGACTTTTCCATCCATGAACTTGAGACCGAACATGATCATGCGAGCGACCCAGAAGAATATAATATCAAATCCGGTAACCAGCACCTGGTTCGGGTAAAAATCCGCCAGGCGTTGGCTTTTTTCAGGCCAGCCTAAGGTAGAAAAGGGCCAGAGTGCGGATGAAAACCAGGTGTCGAGTACGTCTTCATCCTGGCGTAAGCTGACATCGGCCGGGATATTATGGCGCTCACGGATTACCTCCTCGCTGCGGCCAACGTAGATATTATCCTCGTCATCATACCAGGCAGGTATGCGGTGTCCCCACCAGATCTGGCGGCTGATGCACCAGTCCTGGATATTGTTCATCCATTCGTAGTAAGTGTTTTTCCAGTTATCCGGGACAAAGCGGATCGAGCCATTCTCGACTGCTTCGATTGCGGGTTTGGCCAGAGGGCCAGCTTTAACGTACCACTGGTTGGTGAGGAAGGGTTCGATTACAGTGCCGGAACGATCTCCACGTGGCACCATTAGCTTGTGGTCCTCGATTTTCTCCATTAGACCCAGGTCTTCGAGATCGGCAACGATTTTTTTGCGCGCCTCGTAGCGATCGAGGCCTATATAGGCGGCCGGGATCAGTTCGCCTTCGTCGTCGCTGTTAGCGCGAATCGCGGCATCGATGGTGAAGATGTTGATCAGCCCACCATGTGCCTGGCTCTGGATGGTGACTTCCTGATTGTGTCGGGTCCAGACTTCATAGTCGTTGAAGTCGTGTGCCGGGGTAATCTTGACACAGCCTGTGCCGAATTCGGCGTCGACATGCTCGTCGATGATGATTGGGATATGACGGCCGGTTAATGGCAGTTCGACGGTCTGACCGACCAGGTGCATATATCGTTCGTCGCCGGGTGCGATCGCAACCGCGCAATCACCCAGCATGGTTTCAGGGCGCGTGGTGGCGACCACCAGGTGTCCTTGCTGGTTTGACAGTGGGTAGCGCATATGCCACATGTGGCTATTTTCTTCCTCGGAGAGAACTTCCAGGTCGGATACTGCGGTGTGGAATTTGGTATCCCAGTTGACCAGTCGCTTACCGCGATAAATAAGACCTTCTTCGTACAGTCGTTCAAATACTTCCTGCACTGCGTCTGAAAGGCCATCGTCCATGGTAAAACGCTCGTGATCCCAGTCCAGTGAGGAACCCAGGCGACGTAGCTGTGACGTTATGTTACCTCCGGATTGATGCTTCCATTCCCAGATACGTTCGATGAACTGGTCGCGACCCAGGTCGTGACGCGATTTGCCTTCGGCCTCGAGCTGGCGTTCAACGACCATCTGCGTGGCAATACCGGCATGGTCGGTGCCCGGTTGCCACAGGGTTTTGTCGCCCTGCATGCGGTGGTAACGGATTAGTGTATCCATAATTGCATTATTGAACCCATGTCCCATGTGTAGACTGCCGGTAACATTGGGTGGTGGAATCATGATGCAAAAGCTTTTTTCGCTATTACCCTGTGGCGAAAAATAATGCTTACTTTCCCATTGCTGGTACCAGGTTTGTTCAATTGCCTGTGGGTTATAGGTTTTTTCCATTGCCAGGGGTGCCGCTAAAAAAGAGGCGGATTATACAATGGCTTATTTTAAAAATGCAGTGTTTCCGGTGTTATAGGCGGGGATTCAGGGTTTTTCAATCGTTATCTTCCTGTGATTGCTGTATGGCAAGCCTGATTTCCTGCCAGGCCAGTTCCATGTGCTCATCAAGAATGCGGCGGATGGTTTGTTCGAGTGCCGGGTTAAGCGGGAGGGAGTCCGGTTTTCGCACGGCGGGT
This sequence comes from Gammaproteobacteria bacterium, assembly GCA_029882955.1. Taxonomy (GTDB): domain Bacteria; phylum Pseudomonadota; class Gammaproteobacteria. The sequence continues at coordinate 10,394 of JAOUJX010000008.1, read as the reverse complement.
GAGGGTGTGTCGGCTTCCAGGGTCAGGTCGAGTAGATCGCCTTCGTCGAAGACTATATCCCGATCAGTTGTTAGATCGAAGTCGGGTTGAGTCTTATCGACTTTTTCCTCGATCAGGTCGGTCAGAACCGGAATGTCGTCATCGTCCATCAGATTTTACAGATTGTGATGATTGAGTGGATAGCCGCGCTCCTTGTAAAAGCTATAGTGCTGGCGCGCCTGCTGTTTGTTTTCTTCAGTGACTAGCTCGATTATGCGCTCGTACTGGGCGAAATTATCTGGAATGCGGCCACTCAAATTGATCAGTAACTGCCTTTCGTTATCGTTCTCGGCATTATTGTTGATCAGTATCGGGGTATCGAATTCATCCGCTTGTTCGGTGTCGTGGGGTACGAAACTGTCATCATTAAATATCCAGAGCTGCCTGTCGAGATGCTCGGTTTGATCTGGACTCTGTGTTAGTAGTAACGTTCGTTGCTTTTTTTCATAGGCCTTCTGGCAAAGCTGACAAACCACTTTATCGGCCTGATGTCTTTGTGGGTCGAGCTGATAAAAGTCGATACGCGTCATAATCTAGAGTTGATTGAGAATAAACTGTGTTAACAGTGGTACCGGGCGACCGGTCGCCCCTTTTTGCTCTCCTGACTTCCATGCGGTTCCGGCGATATCGAGATGTGCCCAGTGATAATCATTGGTAAATCGAGAGAGGAAGCAGGCCGCAGTAATCGTACCGGCATCACGACCACCGATATTTGCCATGTCGGCAAAATTACTGTCGAGTTGCTCCTGGTACTCCTCCCACAGTGGTAATTCCCATACCTTGTCTTCGATTTGCTGGCCCGAATCGATCAAGTCTTTAATTAACGCTTCATTGTTTCCGAGCACAGCCGAAGGTATTTTTCCCAGCGCGACGATGCAGGCCCCGGTCAGGGTGGCAATATCGATGACACAACGAGGTTTGAATTTTTCCGCGTAGGTAAGCGCGTCACAGAGAATTAAACGTCCCTCGGCATCGGTGTTGAGTATCTCGATGGTTTGCCCTGACATGCTGGTGACTACGTCACCGGGTTTTGTAGCCAGCCCGTCGGGCATATTTTCAGTGGCTGGAATAATACCGACGACATTGATTGGTAAATTCAGCGCTGTTACTGCTTTAAGAGTACCGACAACGGAAGCTGCACCACACATGTCGAATTTCATTTCATCCATTGCGGCGCCGGGTTTCAGGGAAATTCCACCGGTATCGAAGGTGACGCCCTTGCCAACCAGCACTACCGGTTTGTCTTTGGCACCGGCCCCTTTGTACTCAAGGGTGATTAGTTTGGCGGGCTGACGGCTACCGGCGCTCACTGAAAGCAGTGAGCCCATTTTGAGTTTGCGCATATCGGCCTCTTCAAGCACCGATACTTTCAGTTTCTTTTCGCCCTTCGCCATCAGTGCTGCCTGTTTGGCAATGTAGGCCGGGGTACAGATATTGGCTGGCATATTACCCAGATCTCGCGCCTGATCCATACCGGAACCGATGGCATCGCCCTGTTGAATGGCGGTATCGGCTTTTTTTAAACCTGCTTTGGATAGAACCTGCAATGTGATTTTCTGTAACTTAATTTTTTTAGCATTCTTTTTACTTTTCATCTGATCAAAGCAGTACTGGCTGGAATTGATCAGGATAACTGCCTGGCGCAGGTTCCAGTTAAGATCACGGTCCTTGATCGCGATATCGGCGAGGCAGACCAAGGCATCTTTAGCACCAGATTCGCCCAGGGCTGAAATCATGCTGTTAACGACCTTGTTAAAGACAAGTTCGTTCATGTCCTTATCCTTTCCGCATCCAACCAGCAAAATACGATCGGCTTCGACACCATCAATTTTTTGTAATAACAGGGTCTGGCCAGCACGTCCGGTCAGATCTCCACTACGCATTAGTTTGCTTAGATAGCCATTGCTGGCTTTGTCAATTGTCTCTGCTGTGGTCGATAATTTTTTGGCTTCAGACTGGGTGATTACCAGGCAGCTGGTGCGTTGTTTTTGAGGGTTGGCAAATTTGGCAGTAAATTCCATGATATTCCAGTGTAGGTAAAATCGATAACGCGATAAGATACGTGAAGTCTGAATAAAAATCAGCCGAAAATAGAAATTTTGCCGGAATATTCAGCCACCGTTTGGAGTATATCCGGTTTAATCGCTAAATTTATGCGGAAACTAACTGCCTTTTCAAACGATCGGCCATGCCCAACATAATTACTAAATATTTGATGAGAGAGATCCTCAAAAGCAGTGCTGCGACGGTACTGGTTTTGTTCGTTATTCTCATGAGCAATGCGTTTGGCCGAGTACTGTCTGAAATTGCCGACGGTAAGATACCTCAGCAGGCTTTGTTACCGGTTATGCTTAGTCAATCGGTCAATCTGTTCTCATTACTGTTACCGGTAAGTTTTTTTCTCGGCATTGTTTTTGCCTTTGGCCGACTCTATAAAGATCACGAAATCGTTGTTATGAATGCCTGTGGCATGGGCTACGGGCTTTTTTATCGCCCGGTATTAATCATCCTGTTGCCACTGTTGATTTTTAGTGCCTATTCGAATATCTGGTTAAACGCACAGATGCAGCGCAATGCGCAAAATATTATTGAGCAGGAAAACAATCTGAATGAATTTGATCAGATAAAATCCGGGCAGTTCAATCAAAGCCAAAGCGGCGACCGGGTATTTTATATGGAGTCGATCAGTGAAGATCGACTCGAACTTAATAATGTCGTTATCGGTCAGAGCGGTAAAGCCGAAATGATATTAGAAACTGCACAAAGTGGTCGACATCGTATCGATGAAGAAAGCGGCGATTTGTTTTTAGTGGTAGGCCCGGGCGAACGTTATGAGGGTCGGGCTGGTGAGAAAGACTTTAAAATTATTTCATTTCAGCAACATGGCATTTTAATCGAAAAGAAAGAATCGAGAAAAAAAAGATCTGTCGATGTAGAGGAAAAAACGCCTCGACAACTTTGGAATTCCAATGGGGCTAGAGATAGAACAGAACTACACTGGCGCATAGCCATACCGGTAGTGATGTTGGTGCTCGCTTTACTGGCCGTCCCCCTGTCGTATATTGAGCCGAGGCAGGGTCGCTACGGTAAAGTTGGATATGCTTTTCTGGTTTACCTGGTGTATTTGAATTTGATGGGTTTTACTCGTGCGCAACTTGAGGCTAAATCGATTCCTTTCGTGGTTAACTTCTGGTGGGTTCATTTTGTATTTATCACACTGGCGATTATTCTTCTGTTCAGAAAAAGTGGCTCGGGCTGGTTCGCCGGGAAAAAGGTTAATCAGTGATAGTTGACCGCTATATTTTTCGACAAATCCAACAGGGCACGTTATTGACCCTGTTGGTGTTAGTGAGTTTAAGCCTGATATTTGTATTTATTTCCGAGCTCGAAGATATCGGTAAAGGCCACTACCGGTTTATACATGTTGTCGAGTACGTGGCTTTATTATTTCCCGGAAAAATTGTTGAGTTTATGCCGTTATCGGTATTACTCGGCACCATATTAAGCCTGGGGTCGCTGGCCAGTAATAGTGAAGTTATAGCGATGCAGGCTGCAGGTATTTCGGTGTTGCGATTGTTGCGGGCGGCGATGCAAGCCGCTCTGGTGCTGGCGTTGTTTAGTTTTATAGTCGCCGATTGGGTAGTGCCCCATAGCGAAACCAGCGCCCGGCAGATTCGTTCGTCGGCGATAAATGCCACGACAGCGGTTCGCGGTAAAAAGGGTATCTGGATTAAGGATGAAAATAGAATTCTACATATCAAACTTTTATTGCCAAAAGGAGTAGCGCGCAATATTGAAATACATGAACTCGATGATCGGGGGAGGTTGCTATCGGCATTGACTGCCGAATCGGCCATTCCCGAAGGTAATAAGTGGCGCCTGAAGCAGGTTAAGCAAACAGTGATCGGTGAAAATGAGACGGTTGCTCATGAATTCGATGAGCTTGTTTATGAAGGCAAAGTGTCAGATCAATTACTTGGCGCGCTGTTGATTGAGCCTCGCCAGATGTCCAGTGTCGACCTGCATACTTATCTTAATTTTTTGCAGCAAAATAATCTGGATGCAAGTGTCGAGCGTTTAACCTTCTGGCAAAAAATATTTGCACCGTTGACGATTATGGTTATGTGTATTCTTGCAGTTCCGTTTGTACTTGGCTCGCAAAGACAGGGCAATGCAGGTCAACGCCTGATGATAGGAATTTTGCTGGGATTATCCTATGTCGTTATTGGCCGATTATCCACTCAACTCGGTAGTCAGATTAATATCAGCCCAATCCTGAACGCGTTAATGCCGGGCTTATTGTTTTTATCGCTGGCTATTTATCTGTTAGTACAAAAACATTCTCGTCAGTCGGCTTGAACAATTGCCACTTTTAGACTCGATTTAGATACCTATTGTTCTTCAACTGAGAGGGACGAAACATCAATGATGCGAGTCTGGCTTATACGATCATGCCAGGTGCAGGGTTGAAACAGTCGGTTGAGATAACCTGCCAGGAAAATAAATAAAGTGATGCCTGCGATTAAATAAGAATCCTCGAAGAATGAAAACAGATGGTTCAACACCAGAAAAGTTAAAGGCAGAACAATGGTGCTAAAGAGTCTCAGGAAACAGATCGACCACGAGGGATAAAAACCATACTCGGTAATGATTTTCAGTTTCCATACTTTCATGCCAAGTGTTTGCCCGGACTTACTCCAGAAACCACTGTAAAAAATAAACACCAGTAAAATTAAATATAGATGAAATAAAGGGCCGCTGACAGCTTCGCCCTGATTAAATGGTAATAGTACAGCAGTACCTGAAAATAATATGGCGACAATCAGCAGGCTGTCATAAAACATGGAGGCAAACTGTTTCCATAATTTTGCTGATGGGCATTGATCGTATTTTAGTTTGCTCATTAACGTAATATTTCTTTGAATTAGACTATTTTAGGCAATTAAAAAGAGTACAACAATAATTATTGGACAATGGGTATTGTATTCTCGTTAGGGCTTTCTATAATTAAAGCGGATTGAAAACGTGAGGAGATCGGATATGGCGACAGCAAAAAAAGCGGCAAAAACAAAGAAGGCTGCGAAGAAAGCAACTAAATCTGAAGTAAAGAAGAAAGTAGCCGTTAAAAAGAAGGCTGCTAAACCTGCCGTAAAAAAGAAAGTAGCGAGAGTAGTCAAAAAGAAAGCCGCAGCTAAGTCTGTCCCGTCAGCCGCAGCTAAAACCAAAAATTTAAAAGATGACATCGCTGCATTGAAGAGTGAAATCAAAACCTTAAAGGGTGATTTGAAAGGCGCTCAGAAACGTGAAGCTGCTATGTCGAAGTTAATAGGCCAGCGTGATGAAGCTATCGCTAAGTTCCTCAATGGCTGGGACAAGAAGGCCATGGCTGCGATGAATCAACCTGCTAAAGCCAGGAAAAAGAAAAAGGCAAAAAAGTAATCATACTTAAATAGTGTTTTATGAAGGCGCAGTTGACTGCGCCTTTTTTTTTGCCTGACAATGTCGTGCTATGAGTAAGAAAAAAGCGAAGCCGGATCAGGATCCTCAAATCGATGCGTTTATCGACGTGTTATGGTCACAGAAAGGACTGGCCGCTTTGACGCTGGATGCCTATCGACAGGATCTGCGTGGATATTCCCGATGGTTGGAAGGCCGAAACGAAATATTAGCTAATGCGAGTCAGGCCAGTATTCAGGCTTATCTAGCGCATCGCTTCGAATCGGGTACCTCGGCGCGATCCAGTGCTCGTTTACTCTCGACATTGAAACAGTATTACCGCCACCTTATCAGAACCGGTGAACGCCAGGATAACCCTACCGCTTTGATACAGGCCCCGAAGATATATAGAAGTCTACCGCCTACCCTGACCGAAGATGATATGAGCGCCCTGTTGGAAGCGCCCGATAACAATACCGATTACGGTTTACGCGATCGCTGTATGCTGGAAGTCATGTATAGCTCTGGGCTACGCGTGAGCGAACTGGTTTCGTTAGAGTTGAACCAGATAAATAGCAACCTCGGTCTGGTGCGTTTAACCGGAAAAGGGAATAAAGAACGGGTAATACCAGTCGGCGAGGAGGCGATGCACTGGCTGGATATCTATATTAAGCAGGCCAGGCCGCAGTTAGTGAACCTGCAAAAAAATAGCAACGCACTTTTTCTGTCAAGCCGGGGTACGGCAATCACCAGGCAGGCCTTCTGGCAGAACATTAAAAAACATTTACTCAGGGCCGGTATAAAAACGGAATACTCGCCACATTCTTTGCGTCATGCCTTTGCAACGCACTTGCTTAATCATGGTGCGGATTTACGTACGGTGCAGATGCTACTGGGTCACAGTAGTTTATCGACCACGCAGATTTATACTCATATTGCGCAGGCAAGATTGAAGTCTTTGCATGAGCGGCATCATCCGCGCGGTTGAACTTTATTTAGTGTAATAAGGTAAACATCTTACGGCGATATTTCTGCACGCTGGGATGTTCTCCACCCAGCATATCGAACAAAGCGATTAAGCCGTTGCGCCCAGCGTCGTCTTCGTGACTCCTGTCCAGGGTCATCACTTTCAGTAAACATTCCATTGCCTGTTCGTACTCACCTTGCGCAGATAGATAATTGGCCTTGTCTATCAGTGCACCCAGATCGTCGGGGTTGGATACGAGTTTTTGCTCAATTTCCTCGATGGGTGGCAAACTCTTAAGCTGGTTGGTCAGGGTGATTTCGGCGCGTAGTTTGACAGCCCCATCTTTTTTCTGGCCGTCGCCATCGAGGCTGTCGAGTAATGCCAGCGCGGCATCACTATCGCCTTGCGCCATCACTAACTGAGCGATGTCGATCTTCAGATCGGCATTCCCCGGGTCTTTGGCGAGTGCCTCATTCATTAGCTGGGTGGCATCATCAGCTCGACCTTCCTGGCTGGCGATTTTAGCCGCAGTCATCAGCTCGTCGGACTCGGAGGTTATAAATTGATCGATAAAGGCACGAATTTCAGACTCGGGCAGGGCACCCATGCGTTCATCCACGGGTTGACCATTCACGAACAGTTTCATGGTCGGTAAACTTTTTATCTGAAAATGCGCCGCGAGCTCCTGTTGTTCCTCGGTATTAACCTTGGCGAGATGAAACTTTCCGCCATACTCTTCGGCGAGTTTCGCTAGTATCGGCATGATGGTCTTACAGGGCTCACACCAGTCTGCCCAGAAATCCACCAGCACAGGTTGCTTAAAAGAGTTCTCGAGCACCAGTGGTTGAAATTCCTGGATCCCGACATTGTGTATATAAGGGGACTCGCTCATAATCTAACTCCACGAAAAGAAGCGCATTATATAAGGCACATGGTCAAAAATGTACCTTTTCCGTTGTAGTTTTTTATTCGACATGGTCTATTGCTTACGGATCGCAAAAAAGTAATATTTTTACCGATAGAAGCGACCTTTTTAACGCCGATGTCGTTATAATTCGCCACAGATTTAAACCCTCAGCAGGAACTAGCTCTCTTGAAAAACCAGTACGATGCCGCTTCGATTGAAGTATTGACGGGGCTGGAACCGGTCAAAAAAAGGCCGGGTATGTATACCGACACGACTCGTCCCAACCATCTCGCTCAGGAAGTTATCGATAATAGTGTTGACGAAGCTATTGGCGGCTTCGCGACTCGTATCGGTGTCATTCTGCATGCCGATAATTCGCTCAGTGTCATCGATGACGGGCGCGGTATGCCGGTCGATAAACACCCGCAGCAGGGTATTCCAGGGGTCGAGGTGATACTCACTAAATTGCACGCCGGGGGTAAATTCTCCAACAAAAATTATCAGTTTTCCGGTGGACTTCACGGTGTGGGCGTTTCGGTGGTGAATGCGCTATCGAAACGACTCGATGTGCGCGTACGTCGCGATGGTAAAGAGTATTCCATCGGCTTTGAACATGGTGACAAGAAGCAAAACCTGAAAGAGATCGGTAGCGTCGGTAAGAAAAATACGGGTACCACAATTCACTTCTGGCCAGATCCTAAATACTTCGACAGTTCATCTTTCTCTGTTACCAAATTAAAACATGTGCTGCGCGCCAAGGCGGTTTTGTGTCCAGGGCTCAACGTTAAGTTTTATGTTGAGAAAACCAAAGAGTCCTGCGAATGGCACTATCAGGATGGCCTGTCCGATTATCTACTGGATGCGCTTTCAGGTTTCCAGTTGCTTCCGGCGGAACCTTTCGTCAATTCGATCAAGGGTGAAAACGAAGCGGCAGACTGGGCCATCGTCTGGCTACCCGAAGGTGGGGAAAGTGTTGCCGAGAGCTATGTGAACCTGATACCAACTGCGCAGGGTGGTACCCATGTGAATGGTTTGCGTACCGGCTTAACGGATGCGATTCGGGAGTTTTGCGAATTTAGGAGCCTGTTACCGCGTGGCGTTAAAATTGCGCCCGATGATGTATGGGACAGGGTTTCCTATGTTTTGTCGGTGAAAATGCAGGATCCACAATTCTCCGGGCAAACCAAGGAGCGCCTGTCTTCGCGGGAGACAGCCGCATTTGTTTCGGGCGTTGCGAAAGATTCTTTTAGCCTGTGGTTGAATCAACACGCCGAGATTGGTGATTTACTCGCGCAAATGGCGATCTCCAGCGCACAAAGTCGACTAAAATCAGCAAAGAAAGTGGTGCGCAAAAAAGTTACGGCTGGCCCCGCATTACCCGGCAAGCTGGCGGATTGTTCAAGCCAGGATGTTAATCGTACCGAACTGTTTCTGGTCGAAGGTGATTCCGCGGGTGGTTCAGCCAAACAGGCTCGCGATCGGTCGTTCCAGGCGATCATGCCGTTACGCGGAAAAATTCTCAATACCTGGGAAGTGTCGGTGGATCAGGTGCTGGCTTCGCAGGAAGTGCACGATATCTCCATTGCCATCGGCGTAGATCCCGGCTCGGACGACCTGTCTAATTTACGTTACGGTAAAGTTTGTATTCTTGCCGATGCCGATTCCGATGGCGCGCATATTGCTACTTTATTATGCGCTTTATTTTTACGTCACTTCCAGCCACTGGTGGATAAAGGTCATGTTTATGTCGCCAAGCCACCGTTATATCGCATCGATGTGGCCAAGGATAAATACTATGCACTCGACGAAGCCGAACGCGATGGCATACTCGACCGCATCCATGCAGAAAAGCGTAAAGGCAAAGTAACGGTAACTCGCTTCAAGGGTCTGGGAGAGATGAATCCCCTGCAACTACGTGAATCCGCTATTGCACCAGATACGCGCCGACTAGCGCGTTTAACTATCGAACCCGGCGATAAGACTTTTGAAATTATGAATATGATGCTGTCGAAAAAACGCGCTGCAGATCGCAAGGACTGGTTACAGTCTAAAGGCGATCTGGCGGAGGTGTAAGATGTCCGATGAATTTGATTTCGAAGGCGTCGAACAGCAGCCGCTGCATGTCTTTACCGAAAAGGCTTATCTCGATTACTCGATGTATGTCATTCTTGATCGGGCGTTGCCGCATATCGGCGATGGTCTGAAACCAGTACAGCGCCGCATCATCTATGCGATGTCCGAACTGGGCTTATCCGCCAGTTCTAAACATAAAAAGTCGGCACGAACTGTCGGTGACGTGCTCGGTAAGTTTCATCCGCATGGCGACAGCGCCTGTTATGAGGCGATGGTGTTGATGGCGCAGGATTTTTCCTATCGTTATCCACTCATTGATGGGCAGGGAAACTTCGGTTCGCCGGACGATCCTAAATCATTCGCCGCGATGCGTTATACCGAATCACGTTTATCCGCCTTTGCTAAAGTGTTGTTACAGGAGCTGGGCCAGGGAACGGTTGACTGGGTGCCAAATTTCGATGGCACTATGCAGGAGCCTTCGCTACTACCCGCACGTTTGCCGCATATTCTACTCAATGGCACGACAGGTATAGCGGTTGGTATGGCGACCGATCTGCCACCCCATAATCTGCGCGAAATAGCCAGCGCCTGCATTAGTCTGCTGGATAAGCCGGGCACCGGCCTTGAAGAAATTCTCGAACAGGTGAAAGGCCCGGACTATCCAACCGAAGCCGAGATCATCACACCGGTAACAGAACTTAAAACCATGTACGAAACTGGTCATGGTTCGATCCGCATGCGCGCGATCTACGAACGCGAGGATGGTGATATTATCGTTACCGCGTTGCCGCATCAGGTATCGGGAGCACGGGTGCTCGAACAAATTGCTCAGCAAATGCTGGCGAAGAAATTGCCCATGGTGGATGACCTGCGCGACGAGTCCGATCACGAAAACCCGACCCGGCTGGTTATTGTGCCACGTTCTAATCGGGTCGACGTCGAGGCCATGATGGGGCATTTATTTGCGACCAC
>JAOUJX010000217.1 GCA_029882955.1 Gammaproteobacteria bacterium | reverse complement strand
AATGGCGCGCTGGCCGAACCAGATTTCGCCTGTGGCGACTTCGTCAATATTCAACTGTGGTCGATGTTGTGAAACGAAATCTTTAAATAAGACGTGGACATCCTGAATATCGTCGGTGAATTTCTGCCGGCCTTCGTCGGTGTTTTCACCAAACATAGTTAAAGTTCGTTTATATTCTCCGGCGGTAATCATTTCGAAATCGATTTCATTTTTCTTGAGTAATCGATGGAAGTTTGGCAGTTGTGCGATGACGCCAATCGAGCCGATGATGGCAAAAGGCGCGGCAAGTAACTTGTTGGCGACGCAGGCCATCATATAACCGCCGCTGGCGGCAACCTTGTCGACACAGACGGTCAGGTTTATATCATGGTCTCTAATCCTTTGTAGCTGTGACGATGCCAATCCATAGGCATGGACCATGCCACCGCCACTTTCGAGGCGCAGCAACACTTCGTCCTGAGTTTCGGCCAGTGATAGTACCGCAGTGATTTCTCTGCGCAGGCTGGAAACGGCGGAGGCTTTCATGTCGCCATGAAAATCGAGAATATATAGTCTGGGCTTGCGCTCAGGCCGGGGTGGTTTGTCGTCTCTGGTAGCTTCCTTGAGTGCTTTTTTTATGGATTTGATATTGGCTTTATGTTCAGCCTTTTCCGCCTTATGGCGTTGTTTGGCTTCTATTTTATATGCCTCAGGCTCGACCACGGTCTGGCTCAGCGCATCGCGTAAGCCGTCGACTTCGTCGTTTACTTTGGTGACTTCAATGTGGCCATCCGGAGCTTTGCGGCTGCGCATCCCGGCTGCGACTGAGCCAATGACGACAATCAGTATGGCGACCACGATGGTGAGTGCCTTGAGTACAAATAATCCGTAGTCGAAAAAGAATTCTGCCATGGGTAATTTACTGGAATGGTGACTAAAGAATGCGCATGATACGCTGCTGGCAGAAGAAAAAAAGGGCGGAAATTAATTCCGCCCTTTTGATCGTATAACTACAAGTAAAACCTAGGCAAACTGGTTCATAGTGTTGTCTTTACCAGAGGCTTTCAGCGCCTGGGCACCGGAGAAGTACTCTTTGTGATCGTCACCCATGTCGGAGCCGGCCATGTTCTGGTGTTTCACGCAGGCGACGCCCTGGCGAATTTCCTCGCGCTGGACTTGTTTAACATAGCCAAGCATACCTTCGTCACCGAAGTAATCGCGGGACAGTGTGTCAGTAGACAATGCAGCCGTGTGGTACGTCGGCAGCGTGATCAGGTGATGGAATACGCCTGCTACTTTTGCAGCATCGGCCTGGAATGAGCGAATACGGTCATCGGCAGTTGTTGCCAGTTCCGTATCGTCGTAGTCGATGCTCATTAAGCTATCGCGATCATAGGCAGACATATCCTTGCCTTCCTCGCTCCAGGCGTCGTATACCTGTTGACGAAAGTTTAGCGTCCAGTTGAATGACGGGCTGTTGTTGTAAAGCAGTTTGGCGTTGGGAATCACTTCGCGAATGCTATCAACCATTCCGCCAATTTGGGCCAGATGTGGTTTTTCGGTTTCGATCCAGAGCATGTCTGCGCCATTACGTAATGCAGTAATGCCATCGAGTACGCAACGCGCTTCACCACTGCCTTGCTGGAACTGGAACAGGCCATTCGGTAAACGAACGGGCTTGACCAGGTTGCCATTCTGTTTGAGTACAATATCGCCATTTTCTACGTCGTCGGCAGAATCGACCGGTGTGGTTTTAAGGAATGCGTTGTATTGTGAAGCCAGGTCGCCTTCGCTGGTCGAGACCGGGATTTTTTGCGTCAGGCCGGCACCGAGAGAGTCGGTACGGGCAACGATAATTCCGTCATCGACCCCGAGTTCGAGGAAAGCGTAACGCACGGCATTAATCTTGGCGATGAAGTCTTCATGCGGCACGGTTACCTTACCATCCTGGTGGCCACATTGCTTAACGTCAGAAACCTGGTTTTCGATCTGAATGCAGCAGGCGCCAGCTTCGATGATTTTCTTCGCCAGCAGATAAGTGGCTTCTTCGTTACCGAAACCGGCATCGATATCGGCAATAATCGGCACAACATGCGTTTCGTGATTGTCGATCTGGTTTTGAATGCCTTTTTCCTTAACCGCATCACCCGCTTCACGAGCGGCATCGAGTTCGCGAAACAGGCCACCGAGTTCACGCGCATCGGCCTGGCGCAGGTAAGTGTATATTTCTTCAATAAGTGCCGGTACGGTGGTTTTTTCATGCATTGACTGATCTGGCAGAGGGCCGAACTCAGAGCGCAGCGCGGCAATCATCCAGCCCGAGAGGTAAATATAAGATCCTTTGGTAGTCTTCTGGTATTTCTTGATTGCAATCATTTTCTGTTGTGCGATAAAACCATGCCAGCAACCCAGTGACTGAGTGTATTTAGAAGAATCACCGTCGTAGGCTTGCATGTCTTCACGCATGATCCTGGCGGTATATTTTGCTACGTCGAGCCCGGTTTTGAAGCGGTTTTGAGAGCGCATGCGAGCAACGGATTCCGGGTTAATGGCATTCCAGCTATCGCCCTGTGCAGCACACAAAGTGGAGATATGGTCGATGTCCTGAGTGTATTGAGTCATGGCTAACCTTTCGAGTTAAGTGAGTAAGAGGTACTGATCGCCATGTTAGAGCTTGACAGACTATAAATGAAATAAATGGCATTTATATTTACTATTCATCAAACTAATATTTGGGCTACGCGGTTTTTTCGGTATACCAGATACAGTAAAATAAATGCCCTGTTCAACCTCCTTGAGATCAAAGAAAAGTATGAATGATGACGTCGCTATAGAATTTTATCCGGGCAAAGCTCAGCTAATGCCAGTGGCGTTTAATATAGCCGTGGCACCTCTATTGCTTTACCTGCTAAGGCTCTGGCCCTGGCCGCCGACAACCCTGCATCTCGGCGTGTTTTTTATCACCACTATCATTGCTTTCCGATTTGTGAAGTCTCGCTTAGCCAGGCCAAAGTTAGTGTTTGATGACAAAGGCATTCATTTTGGTAAGAGTTTTGCCGCTGCCGATATCCGTGGCGTCAAGCCTTACATGCGGGCTTTGAAAGTCTGGGTGGAAAAGGACGGTAAAGTGTCGGAAAAGGTTATTAATTTATGGTGGGCGAGCAAGGAAGATATGCAGGCTATTTTTACGCTGGCATCGCAGCGCTATAAGTTAATGGATTGAGGTTTATGAGTCTGGATGCTATCTGACAGTTTTGAGCTGGTGTTTGGGTTTAGGTTTGACAACGGACATTAGTATTGTGGACTCAATAGGCGGTTTAGTGCCAACTGCGGTTATTTGAATCTTGATATACACTGACCTGGAAGTCCCATGTTCAGGGATTCGCCATTCTTGTAGATTGTGATAGGCAGTTTCTTCCTATCCCGTTCAACAGAGAAACTGTCTATTTAACTGTAATGTGTAAAAAATAATGAATGTCGGAATCTACATATACGATAAAGCAGAAGTATTAGATTTCTCCGGGCCTTTTGAAGTGTTCTCTACAGCTTCAAGAGTTTCTGGGTCTCCCGAAACTTTTAATGTTTTTCTGGTGAGCGAAACTGGCAATACAGTTAGTGCTCGTGGTGGATTCAATGTAAATCCGAATTATGGATTTCTAGATCACCCATCAATAGACTTACTTATTATTGTTGGAGGAGTGCACACAGAAGAAATGAGAAAGCCAGGTGTTCTGAGTTGGATCGGTAAGGAATCAAGAAAAGCACAAATCGTTGCATCCGTTTGCACGGGTGCGTTTTTATTGGCGGAAGCAGGAGTGTTATCAAATCAAAAAGTAACGACACACTGGGAAGATATTCCAGGCCTTCGCGAAGGATACCCGCAACTAAATGTTCTTGATAATCAGCGGTGGGTTGATGAAGGAAATATTATTACTTCTGGTGGAATATCTGCAGGTATTGATATGAGCTTACATCTAGTAAGTAAAATAAAAAATAAAGATCTTGCTGAAAAAACGGCAAAACAAATGGAGTTCGATTGGACGACAAACACATACAAAGCCAATTAATTCGGACAATTGGCGACGTTAATGAATGTCTCAGATGGGTGGATATAGAAAGTGAGGTTGCCGTCACCATTTTTTGGGTTTAACTGCTAATCCAGAGTGGCTTTCACTGAAGGCTCAAAACCGCCTTTCTTGAACGTAGCTTGACTGCTCAGTCAGTTAAAAGTAGCATCGATTCAAATTTACTATTTGGGCAGATGGTTACTATTTTTGCCCTGGTTACCTGGTAAATTCGCCACCAAATACTCCGAATTTTTAGCAAAGCCTGCAAGGCTTCTAGAGAGAATCAAGTAATGAATGAACCACTCCCCACTCAAGCCCAGACGGTAATTATCGGCGGTGGATCGATCGGCTGTAACACGGCTTATCATCTGACTAAACTTGGCATGAGCGATGTTGTTGTACTGGAGCAGGGGCAGTTGACCTCCGGCACGACGTGGCATGCGGCTGGCCTGATTGTCGCCGGTCTTTTGAAGTCCGAGGCAGAGTGTGAAATATACACACATGGCCGGGATCTCTACGAGAAACTGGAAGCGGAAACTGGAATTTCTACCGGGTTCCGCGATGTCGGTTATTTGCAGATCGCCAATAACGAAGAGCGCGTACACGAGATGCGCCGCCTCGCTCCTTTCATGCGTCGGCACGGCATCGATATTTATGAGATCTCGACCAGGGAAGCACAAGACCTGTTTCCCATTGGGGACCTCAGCGATGTTCTCTCCGCCTTCTATATCCCGAAAGATGGCCGCGCGAACCCGGTGGACTTAACCATGTCGCTGGCTAAAGGTGCGCGCATGGGCGGTGCGAAGTTTTTCGAAGGCGTTACCGTTACAGAAATTATGACCAAAAACGGCACTGCCACCGGCGTTCGAATGGCAACCGGCGAGATCATAACCGCTGAAAACGTGGTGATTTGCGGCGGAATGTGGTCGCGTCAACTGGGCGCAACGGCAGGTATCAACCTGCCGCTCCAGGCCGCCGAGCATTACTACCTGATTACCGATGATATCGAAGGCCTGTCACGCGACCTGCCAGTTCTGGAGGACCCATCCACCTATACCTATTACAGGGAGGAAGTTGGTGGCATGATGCTCGGCCTGTTTGAACCTGTGGGCGCGGCCTGGAATCTGGATAGTATTCCGGGTGATTTCTGCTTTGGTGAAATTAATCCGGACTGGGATCGAATGATCCCCCATCTGGAGAAAGCTTACTCACGGGTTCCCTCGATAATTGATATAGGCGTGCGCAAGTTTTTTTGCGGTCCGGAAAGCTTTACCCCCGACCTGGGGCCTCTTGTCGGGGAAACGCCGGAATTGCGGAATTGTTATGTGGCGGCCGGTCTGAATTCATTGGGTATTTTGAATGGTGCGGGCATTGGCAATGTGTTGGCCCACTGGATCGTGGA
This sequence comes from Gammaproteobacteria bacterium, assembly GCA_029882955.1. Taxonomy (GTDB): domain Bacteria; phylum Pseudomonadota; class Gammaproteobacteria. The sequence continues at coordinate 1,519 of JAOUJX010000217.1, read as the reverse complement.
AGGTTTGCCACCAGTTGATGTGACAGGGATCAACGTTAACCGTTTTACCAAATCCGAAAACACCCCCGCGTTCCGCCGCGACAGGACACCAGAACTGCTCGGCCGCCTGTTTGGACAGCATTATCACAATGATGCTCCACAGACTGCACGCGATGTGAAACGCTCGGTTTTGCATGAACGCCTGGCTGCAGCAGGAGCATTCTTTACTGAAGGCCATGCCTGGGAAATGGCTGACTGGTTTGCTCCGACACCGGAACAGGCCAAGATCGAAAAATACAGCTGGTTCCGCCAGAACTGGTTTGACTGGCACGCCGAAGAGCACAGGGCTGCACGCGAGGACGTAATCCTGATGGACATGACTTTGATGTCCAATTTCATCGTTCAGGGCCGAGATTCCTGTGTTTTTCTTAACCGGCTAAGCTGTAACCAGATTGATGTAGAGCCAGGCAATATTGTCTACACCCAATGGGTCAACGAACAGGGCGGCTTCGAAGGTGACTTGACCGTCACGCGTCTGGAGCAAGACAAGTTTATGGTGATTTGTGGCGAGAACGTCCCTGGGCACACAGAACAGCACATGCACAAACATCTACAGGAAGATGAGTTCGTAACAATTTATGATGCGAGCTCGGCCACAACACAGATCAACATCCATGGCCCCAAATCCCGCGACTTAATGCAAAAAGTTTCATACACCGATATGAGCAACGAGGCATTTCCCTATCTCTGCGCCAAAGAGATCGACGTCGGCTATGCCAACGTGCTCGCCATCCGTGTGACCTATATTGGCGAGTTGGGATGGGAGCTTCATATTCCTACCATTCATGCCATTCAGGTATACGACCAACTTGTCGAAGCCGGGAAAGAATTCGGGCTGCGTCACGCTGGCATGCAAACTCTTGGCTCGTTAAGGCTTGAAAAGGCCTACCGTGATTTCGGCGTCGATGTTGACAACACCGACAACCCGATTGAGGCAGGCCTTGGTTTTGCGGTGAAACTGGACAAGGCAGGTGGCTTTATCGGTCGTGATGCCCTGGCAAAGATCAAGGACAAGGGCGTGCCTAATAATCGAATGCTGCAATTCCTGCTACAGAATCCAGAACCATTGCTGTATGGCAATGAATTGATTTATCTGGATGGCAAGGAAGTCGGCCATCTTCAGATTGGTGCATACGGACATACCCTGGGCGGTGCCGTCGGTATCGGCTTTGCCAGCCTGGATGAACCTTTGAGCGCCGAGATCGTCAATACAGGCAACTGGGAAATCGACGTCGCCGGACAACGTATCAAGGCGACTGCTTCACTGCGCCCCTTGTATGATCCGAATATGGAACGGATCAAATGCTGACTGGCATTTCTATTTTTGATATGTAGTAATCGATTTATGAAACTAAAGGATTAACTCAAGCGAGGACTAAATTCCACCCAATCTGTGAATAATCAACAGATTGGGTGGGTTAAGTGTTAAGTAGCCGTGCGACTACCAGCCAGTAGCTTGCTGCACACCCTTACCAAGCTC
>JAOUJX010000216.1 GCA_029882955.1 Gammaproteobacteria bacterium | reverse complement strand
CTTTCACTTTTCTCAAAGGTAAAGATGGCAAGCCCTTAATGAATTTCGGCAATCTGAAAGTGCCAGGGTTTTCAACACCCGATCACACTAAAAGATCTGAACCGAAAAATAGTGATAGAGTCAATAATAGCAGTCCAAATTCGATTTACGAGTGGACGGACGAGGAAGGCAATATACAGTTTAGCAATACACCACCGGCTGAGGGCATCGAGTATACCGTCAGGGAATACGATCCGAATATCAATGTAATTCAGTCGATCGAGCTACCCGTGGATAAAGCAGAAGCTCCGAATACGGAACCTCAGACGGGTCAAAAGATCTTATCATCAGATGACGCGGGAGATGTGTATTCACCGGAACAAATTAAAAAATTGATCGACGATGCAAAAAATGTCGAAAATATTCTTAACGACAGACTTAAAAAACAACAGGCAACAATTGACCAATAAGAGAGACTTATGAAATTTAAATTAACCAGTATTGTATTCATCAGCTTAATTAGCATAGCTGTCGGCGCGGCGGGTAAATCAGCTTATATTAATCCGGCTAAGATCATGGAAAATGCCCCCCAGGCCAAAAACGCAGCGCAAACCTTAAAAAATGAGTTTAGCGCTCGCGAACAGAAATTGCGCGAGATGGCACAGCAAATCAATTCCATGGAACAAAACTATAAAAAAGATAATGCGATTATGAGTGACGAGCAGCGTAAAAAGGCGGAAGAGGAGATCATCCAGCTGAAGAGGCAGTTTCAGTTCGATCAACAGACGCTCAACGAAGATGTCAAAAAACGTCGTAATCAGTTAATCCAGGAAGTTCAGCGTCTCATTTCCGGGGTCATCCGTAACTATGGTAGTTCAAATGGTTATGATTTTATATTTACCGAAGGCGTTGCTTACGCCAGTGATTCAGTGAATATCACCGAAGAGATTTTGAAGGAACTGCAGAAATAGAGTTCCTAATATTTCGAAAATAAAGCATTCTCTCCATTGGAGAGAATGCTTTTCAGTTTTAAATGTCCTGTTGTACCGGCGGGCTTTCTGATTTCGGCTCTTTAACTGTGGACTCTTTGGCGGCCACAGGTTTGCTGACATCCGCGGCAGGCTTCGGCTTTATAGCGGACTCCTGTGGCTTTTCATTCACTTTATTTTCCTGTTGTGAACTGCTTTCTTTCACGACAGCAGGCTTAACTTCGACAGGCTTAGCTTCCGCAGGCTTAGACGAGACTTCAGGAGTGCTGACGACGGGTTCATTTTTCGTCACAGGTTTTTCAGCGGCTGGTTTGGCGTCGGCGTTTTCTACCGGCTTCGACTCAGGCTTTACCTTGGGTGCATCATCTGTAGGTTTTCCCGTCTGACCTGCTATCTTGTGATCCTGTTTCCGTGGCTCTGGTTTAGCTTCATTACTGGAATCGGCTGGTGTCTTAGCTTCATCGACAGAAGTCTTAGTGGCGCCAGTTTGCTGTGATTCGTTCTGACGCGATCTATTTCGGTTAGATCGATTACCCGAGCGTCCTCCACGCGAGCGCTGGGAACGACCCTTAGACTGCGGTTTACTATCACCTGAATCCTGCTTATTAGAGGCTGATGAATCTTCATCGCCGCCGCTTTTGGCATTAAGGTCATTATCCTTTGACGCCTCTTCGTTATTATTCCTGTTAGAGTTTCTGTTACTACGACCCTGGTTACTACCGCGATTCCGGTTATTACGTCGATTGCGATTATTATTTCGATTGCCGCGATCGTTTGACTCGGCTTTCTTTTCTGTTTCAGTCGCTTCGGCTTCTTCCTTGTTACCAAATAGTGCTTTCAAAAGTTTGCTTAGCAGCCCCGGTTGCCGAATGGCGGCCGTCGGTGTGATTGATTGCGGTTTCGGAGCCGGAGGTTGAACTCTTTTCACCGCCGCAGTTTCGGTTGGCACCGTCTGGCTACTACTAATTTGAACCAGATCGACACTTTGCTCTTCGGTTGTCATTTCGTAGGACTTTTTATAATTTGATTCGTGTCGATGAGTGTCATTATCCTTTACGCGCTCAAGCACAAAATGCGGTGTCTCAAGATTGGGGTCTGGAATGATAACCAGGTGTACACCTCTTCTCTTTTCGATGCCTTCGACTTTGTCGCGTTTTTCGTTAAGGAGATAAGTGGCACACTCGACGGGAATTTTTGCGAGAATCTTACCGGTGCTATCCTTGAGCGACTCTTCTTCTAGCAGCCTTAAGACGGCGAGAGAAAGCGATTCGACATCACGAATTGTACCCTGGCCGCTACACCTGGGGCAGACGATCTGGCTTGATTCGCCCAAAGAAGGTCGCAGGCGTTGGCGTGACATTTCGAGCAGACCAAATCTTGAGATACGACCGATCTGAACACGGGCTCGATCATCGTAAACCGCATTACGCAATCGTGTCTCGACTTCGCGTTGGTTTTTATTCTGCATCATATCGATAAAATCTATGACAATTAGTCCACCCAGGTCACGTATACGTAGCTGGCGGGCAATTTCATCAGCCGCTTCCAGGTTGGTATTCTTTGCTGTTTCTTCAATATCGCTGCCTTTGGTGGCCCGAGCCGAATTGATATCGATCGAAGTCAATGCTTCGGTATGATCGATGACGATTGCGCCCCCTGAAGGTAGGGTAACTTCGCGTGAGAAAGCGGATTCAATCTGATTCTCGATTTGAAAACGATTAAATAGCGGTAATTTGTCATCGAATTTCTTTAATTTACTCAGTGAATTAGGCATGACCATAGACATAAAGTCATATGCCTGCTGGTAGGCCTCGCTGGAATCAATGAGAATTTCGCCGACATCGTTTTTATAATGATCCCGCAATGCACGAATAACAATGTCGGATTCCTGATAAATTAAAAAGGGTGCTTTATCTTTGTTGGCAGCCATTTCGATAGCGGTCCAGACCTGGTTTAAATAGTCCAGATCCCATTGCATCTCTTCGGTTGAGCGTCCGACGCCGGCTGTGCGTACAATCACGCCCATGCCTTCCGGCATTTCAAGTTCGGAGAGAACTTTCTTTAACTGGTCGCGATCTTCACCTTCGATACGACGGGAGACGCCACCAGCCCGGGGATTTTGGGGCATGGCTACTAAAAAACGGCCTGCCAGACTGATAAAGGTGGTGAGGGCAGCGCCTTTATTGCCGCGTTCTTCCTTTTCGATCTGGACAATCAGCTCCTGATCGACCTTGATGGCATCTTTAATATTAAGCTTGCCGCTGTCATCTTTAGCCTTATCTGAAAAATATATTTTTGAGATTTCCTTAAAGGGAAGGAAACCGTGGCGCTCCGCACCATAGTTAACAAATGCAGCTTCCAGACTGGGTTCTATGCGGGTAATTTTACCCTTGTATATATTGGACTTCTTTTGTTCGCGAGAAGGAACTTCTATATCGAGATCGTAGAGGCGTTGGCCGTTGACCATCGCTACTCGTAACTCTTCCGCCTGAGTGGCGTTGATGAGTATTCGTTTCATTAGTAATTATGCCTTGAATTAAAGGCCTGATACCGACTGCTTTTAATAGTTCTGATAGTTTTGTCTGTTTATTGGAATTGCACGCGCAAGCGCCTGGCGACGGTCTGTTTTTTCCGCCGGTGATTACAATACTATGAATCAGAATATAACTATAAAAGAGGCAGTACATTGGCCTTAGTCTATGAATGATGTCCAGGAATAAACCATTAGGAATGTTGGTTTTGTTGGACTAATCTTATTAGAAAACAATGATTTAACACTGGTTAAATCGTGATGTCTTCTATAAAAAACCGTTTGGGTAGTGTTTTGTTCTGGAATTAACCAGTACAATACTACCGCTCCAATATAGCATAAATAACCGACGCTGCCATCCATTGAGTTCAAATAAACCACAAAAAACATCATCGGTCAGGGTGATCGAAGTCACTAGCGCGGAAGTCGATCAACGTATCGATAATTATTTAATCAAAACGCTGAAAAATATCCCCCGCACCCGGATCTACCGAATTATCCGTAAAGGTGAAGTTCGAGTAAATAAGAAACGCATTAAGCCAGATTATAAGTTGAAGCTGGGAGACCAGGTTCGCATCCCCCCGGTCAGAACCGACTCCGACTCCGATCATCCTGTGGTTTTTTCTAGCCGAATTCTGGACACTGTAGAAGCAGCTATATTATTCGAGAATAAGCATTTACTGGTAATCGACAAACCCAGCGGATTAGCTGTGCATTCTGGCTCAGGGGTTGCGTTTGGTGTTATAGATTTGATGCGTCAACTCCGGCCTGAGTGCGATATGGAGCTGGTTCACCGGCTCGACCGGGATACCAGTGGCTGTTTATTGCTGGCCAAGCATCGGCAGTCCCTGCTGGCTTTACAACGCTGCTTTCAGGATAATTCGATATCGAAATATTACCTGGCAGTAGTCAAAGGGCGTTGGCCAGATCAGCTCACCGAAGTCAGTCAAAGCCTGAAGAAAATGCATATGAGCAATGGCGAAAGAAGGGTTTATACCGATCCGGAAGGCCAGAAAGCCTTAACCCTGATTATTGATAATCAGCCTCATGACCAATATAGTTTAATTACAATCCGCTTAATGACCGGTCGCACCCATCAGATCCGCGTACACTGCCAGGCTGAGGGTCACGAAATTGCAGGGGATAATAAATATGGTGAGCCGGACTTTAACCGTAATATGAAAAAATTAGGAATGAGGCGTCTGATGCTCCACGCCAGTCGACTAGAGCTACCACATACTGAATTCAATCCTGAAATAGTCATCAATGCGCCGGTACCGGATGTGTTTCAACCGGATAAAACGTCTAACCTGGAATAGAGTAATGTCAGATAACGATTATGAAAAAATAGTCCACAAGCTCGCTTTTGCGGCTATTAACGAACAAAAGAGAGCGCGCCGATGGCGAATATTTTTTCTATTTGCTTTCTTCGCCTACATGACCCCGGTTCTGCTCCTGCTGCTAGATTTGGGCGGGGATGGCTACTCCGGCAAGGCGGTCGATAAAGATGAAAAGCATACGGCCTTAGTTCGTTTATCCGGGGTCATAGCAAGCGGAGAGGAGGCCGGGGCGGAGAGCATGGTTTCGGGAATCGAGGCGGCATTTGCCAGTAAGGCTACTAAGGCGGTGATACTGGAGATCAATTCCCCCGGAGGATCTCCGGTACAGTCATCTTATATCTACGATGAAATCAGACGTTTACGAGGAAAGTACGAGAATATTCCATTTTACGTTGTCGTCGCTGATATTGCAGCTTCTGGTGGTTATTTTGTCGCGTCTGCAGCCGATAAAATTTACGTAAATCAATCCAGCCTGGTCGGGTCAATCGGGGTGCGTATGGATAACTTTGGCTTTGTCGATTTAATACAAAAACTGGGTATCGAAAGACGCTTAATCACTGCGGGAGAAAATAAAGGGCTACTCGACCCGTTTCTACCCGAAGACCAGGGTCAAAAGGCGCATTTGCAAGCGATGCTGAATGAGGTTCATCAGCATTTCATCAATGCAGTAAAACAGGGCCGTGGCGATAAGTTGTCCGAGCACGCCGATTTATTCAGTGGTTTAATCTGGACTGGTGAAAAGGCTATAGAGCTTGGTCTGGTCGATGACTATGGAACCACAAAAAGTGTTGCGCGTGATGTTATTGGTGCAGAAACACTCGTCGATTTTACACCCAAAAACGCCTTGCTAGAACGTATTGCTGATCGTATTGGTGCTTCAGTTACTGAAAATATCTGGCGCTTCCTGGGAGAAGGTATTCGCTACAATTAATCGGTAAGAAAATAAAAAGAGTTAAACGACCTGCACGCCTGCATTTTCCAGCATATGGATTAAGCGAATTAACGGTAAGCCGATTAGCGCAGTGGGGTCGTCGCCCCGCATTTGCTTAAAGAGGCAGATGCCGTAACCCTCTGACTTGAAACTGCCCGCGCATTGATAGGGTTGTTCAACCAGAAGATAGTGTTCCAGTTGAGAATCTTCCAGACGCCTGAAATCGACCTCGTACAGGATATCGTCAACTTCGCTAAAACCGGTAGTCGGGCGTAAAACACAGACCCCGGTATGGAACACTACGGTTTCGCCCTGAGCCTTTCTGAGCTGCTGCAACGCATTCTCATGTGAACCTGGTTTGCCGAGCAATTCGTCGTTGATTAAAGCACATTGATCGGAGCCGATAACCACAGCCCCGGGGAATATGCTGGCCACTGCCTCGGCTTTCTGTTGAGCCAGGCGGCTAACGTATTCGGCTGCTTTTTCCCTCGGATAAGGGCTTTCGTCGATATCAGGCGAATAACATTCGAAATCCAGATGAAGTCGTTGAAGTAACGATTTCCGAAAGGGAGAACTGCTCGCGAGTATGATTTCAGGTTTCAATAATGTTGCCGGAAAAGGTGAAATAAAATGCTACAATAGCGCTTATTCGATCATTTATAATCGCTGCGCCTGGAAAGCAGGCTCGAATTATATAAGAACCGATAGATAAAGCCTAAATACTACCGTTCATAGCTTAATATCAATAGACATGAATTGGTCTAAGCATGTAGAATCGCGCGTTTATGCAAGGCAGACTTAAAAGACGCTACCAGATCCATAAGGAATTATCGCGCAGCAGTTATTTCCAGGGTGAAATTGATGTCGGTGAATTATCCCGGCTCGGCGAGCTATTGGCTAATTCGGACTCGGTAATCGAAGCTGATTTTGAGTTTCGGCGAAGCGATTTCGATTTGCCAATGCTTAGTGGAAAGATTCAGGGTAACCTGGAAATGGAGTGCCAACGTTGTTTACAGGCGATGGTAACCCCTATACAACTGGATTTTAAACTGCTGATAGATGCGCCCGATGACATCGTCCGGGACAGCTGTCTGGATACAGTTTATAGCGAAGATGGCTTCATTAATTTCTTCGAGGTGGTTGAGGACGAGTTGATTCTTGCCTTGCCGCTGGTAGCGATGCACGAACATGATTCGTGTAACAA
>JAOUJX010000565.1 GCA_029882955.1 Gammaproteobacteria bacterium | reverse complement strand
ACTCGCTAGAAAACCGGATTCCAATGGTATGACTCGATGAGTCATGTTTGTCTGGCAGACTGTTATAAGCGCGTAAATACAGGACGGCCGGTGTCGATAAAAACAGGGCTTTCAGTGCGGTGGAAAAGTTTTCTTCTTCATCCTGATAAAAATCAGCATCACCCCGGCCTATCTCGATAAATCGAAAGCTGCTGTAAAAAGTACCCTGCAGTCCGATTTTCTCAACGATGTCACTACTTTCGACCACCAGTGCCGTATGAATGCCATGGTCGATAACGTATACACTCTCGTCATAATCTGCGTAGTTTTTAATATAGGGTTTTAGCAGTTTGCTGGCACAGCCCGTAGTGATAACTAACATAATTATCAACAATAACAAGCGCGCCGACATGGGAAAATCAACCTCCAGGCGTATTACGGTGATCACCGACATCATAACCAAATATATTCACCTTCGACACTGATCTTTGCGTTTGGCTTAATGTTGATTCCTGTGTAAAAATGGGCCTTTCAGTAGTCGATATGGAACGATGAAGAACAACGACCTCTTAAAGACCATTCAGAACAATTTTATTGGCAAAGACACGCAGTATCCGACCATCAGCGGCAAAACCAGCCCGCGCCGCTACCTGGATTCAGCTGCCTCGACTTTGATGATGAAACCGGCTTTCGAGGTCGCTAGCGAATTCCTCAGTCACTACGCCAGCACCCATAGCAAGTTGCATTATGCCGCCAGGGGCGCCAGCGAAGCTTATGACTGGGCGCATCAGCGCGTACTCAAATTTGTCGGAGCTGACGATAGCTACAGCTGTTATTTTGCCGGTAGCGGCGCTACCGCCGGTTTCAACCGCGTATCCACAGAACTCGCCAATCAACGCCCCGAGCGTAATATTGTGCTGGTATCCGAAATGGAGCACCATTCCAACGACCTGCCACACCGGGCCCATAGTAAAGTCGTTCATATACCCGCGATGGGTGAAGGAGCGGCCTATGGGGGCATCGATATCGAGGTGGTACGTGCGCTAATTGATCAACATGGCGAAAATATCAACTATATCGCGGTTACCGGTGCCAGTAATGTCACTGGAGCACTAACACCGATTCACGAAATCGCACAGCTGGCTCACTCCGTTGGCGCCTATATCCTGGTCGACGCCTCACAAATGATTGCGCATGCGCCGGTCAGCATGATCAATGCAGCACTGCAGGGCTCCGATCTCGATGCTTTGGTTTTCTCCGGCCATAAAATATATGCCCCCGGCTCTCCAGGTGCCGTTATCGCCAAAAGCAGCCTGCTGAAAAATACTTCACCCTGCGAACTTGGCGGCGGCATGGTGACTGATGTTTATCTGGAAGAATATATGATGTCAGAGCAGTTACCTGACCGAGAAGAAGCCGGTACGCCCAATATTGTCGGCGCGATCACGCTCGGTGCAGTGCTTGAGGTGATTATGCGCATCGGCATGGATGCTATCCGGGAAAAAGAAGTACCACTCATCGACATGCTGTGGAAAGAGTTATCAGAAATCGATGAAGTGAATCTCTATGGCCCGGCGCCGGACGATGTTCCAAGAACCGGCACCATGACCTTTAACATCAAAGGCTTCGACCATGGCCTGACCGCCGCCGCGTTGAACGATTACCACAATATCCAGGTACGCAACGGCTGCTTCTGCGCTCATCCCTACGTTCGTGAAATGCTCAAACGCGAACTCTGGGATATGGATCTGGACCCTAATGCGCTGA
>JAOUJX010000215.1 GCA_029882955.1 Gammaproteobacteria bacterium | reverse complement strand
ACTTTAAAAATGCGCTTGCCGGAAACCGTTCAACTGGTGCAATTACCATGAAAAAGACTGACACTCAGCCGGTCTTTTTCGCAGGACGTCATTATCTGTTGTTGTCGCTGCTGCTCGGTATGCTGGTGGCACTGATCGGGCGAGCGGCTTATCTACAAATAGTAGAGAAAGAGTTTCTTGCCGATCAGGGCGTGCAGCGCCAGATAAGAACAATAGAAACACCGGCCTACCGCGGCGCGATTCTTGACCGCTTCGGCTCACCGTTGGCAATTAGCACGCCGGTAGATTCGGTTTGGGTGAACCCGGAGGAAATTCTTGAAAATCTATCAGCTTTAAAAAAAGTAACGGCCAAACTTGATTTGAGCTATCCGGATACGGTCGCAATGCTCAAGCAAAAGGCCAAAAAGGAATTTGTCTACCTCAGGCGTCAGCTCGGGCCCGATGTGGCGAAAGCGGTCGCTGATGGCGTCGATGGTGTTTACCTGCAACGCGAATATAATCGTTTCTATCCTGCGGGAGAAGTCGTGTCACATCTAGTCGGCTTTACCGATATCGATGACCATGGTCAGGAAGGCCTCGAACTGGTTTACCAGAACTGGTTAAAGGCCGAGCCCGGTGAGCGCCGGGTGATTCGCAATCGTAAGGGTGAAGTGGTTGAAGAGCTGGCACAGGTGAAGGCTTCTCGATCCGGTCAGGATGTGCATACCAGCATCGACATGCGTTTACAGTATATCGCTTACCGGAGCCTGGCACGTGCCGTTCAGTATCATGGAGCCAAATCAGGCAGTGCCGTTTTGCTCGATGCGCGTAGCGGCGAGGTTCTGGCAATGGTCAATCAACCCTCTTATAATCCCAATCAGCGCAAGCGGATGAGTGCTTCGCAGCAGCGTAACCGGGCACTGACGGATGTTTTTGAGCCCGGCTCGGCAATCAAACCATTTACCCTGGCCGCTGCGATTGATAGCGGTCTGTATGACCGTGGCAGCATGGTCGATACCTCGCCGGGCTGGTTTATGGTGAGCGGTCATCCGGTAAAAGATATTCGAAATTATGGCAAGCTCGATCTCGCCAGTATCCTGCGTAAGTCGAGCAATGTAGGTGCGTCGCGCATTGCTATGTCATTAACAGGCGATCAGCTCTGGCAGTCTTTTACCGATTATGGCTTTGGTGAGCCGGTCGGTGTTTCATTTCCGGCCGAGTCGTCGGGATATTTTCGCCATCATACTCAGTGGCAGGCGCTTGATCAGGCCAGTATGGGTTTTGGTTACGGTCTTTCTCTTACGATTACACAACTGGCCAGGGCCTACGGCATTATCGCCAATCAGGGTCGCGAGCTTGAAATCAGTCTAATGAAGAAACAAACCGACGAAGTTAAACATAACGAGATAGCCCGGCACGTGATGAAGTCATCGACTGCAAAAATGATTCTGGAAATGATGGAAGAGGTAGTCGGTCCCCAGGGCACGGCAGGGCTGGCAGCAGTGCCTGGATATCGGGTCGCCGGGAAAACCGGCACCGCGAAAAAGAGTATCGCGGGCGGTTATCAGGAGGACGATTATATCGCCGTGTTTGCCGGTATTGCGCCGGCTAGTAATCCTCGTCTGGTGATGGCGGTAATGATTGATGAGCCAAGCCAGAATGGCTACTACGGCGGTAAGGTTGCGGCACCTGTGTTTAGTGAAGTGATGACCAATGCCTTGCGCATTCTCGATATCGCGCCCGACGATCCGGCCCGATTACGAGCAGATCTCGACGATCAGGGGCGGGGAGCATGATGGAGTCAACACAGCAGTTGCCGGGTAAATCGTTAACAGCATTGCTCGAAGGAGTATCGGTTAAGGAAGAAATTCCAGCACTGGAAATTTCCGATGTCACCAGCAATAGTAAAGCGGTCATCAAAGGGGCGCTTTTTATTGCGCTCAAAGGCATGCAAACCCACGGGATAGATTTCGCAATTGATGCCGCCAGAGCCGGTGCTGCGGTAATCATGTACGACTCTTTGGATTGCTACTGTCAGCAGCGTATTCCTTTGTTACAAAAGCAGGTGAATACTCGCTGGCTCGGCATCGAACACCTGGATCGCGTGAATGGCGAGATAGTCAGTCGCTTTTACGATGAGCCTGGTCGTGATATGACTATTATTGGTGTCACCGGTACCGATGGTAAGTCCAGTGTCACGCACCTGATTACCCAGGCCCTCGACCGACTGGGTAAACGAACCGGCAGCATCGGTACCCTCGGCTACGGGATGGGTAATAAACTGGAGTCGACTACGCATACCACGCCGGACGCGGTTATGCTGCAATCCTGCCTATACCAATTCCGCCAGCAAAACTGCGAATACGTCACGATGGAGGTTTCATCTCATGCGCTGGAGCAATACCGCGTCAATGGTTGCCAGTTCGATATTGCAGTACTGACTAACCTGGGTCGTGACCATCTCGATTATCACGGTGATATAGAAAATTATTCGGCAGCCAAAAGTCGCCTGTTTACCGATTTCGAACTGAATGGCAGGGTGATTAATGCGAACGACGAATTTGGCCGAACCTTGGCTGATATGTTTCAAACCGAGCCTGTCATTTGCTATTCATCGTCGGACAATGCCTCTGATGATGTCGAAGTACGTCTGAGAAAGAATAATATAACCAGTCAGGGACAGGATATGGTTGTCGATACGCCGGTCGGCGAGATTAGAGCTAATACAGCCCTGATGGGTAATTTCAATGTCGATAATACCCTCGCCTGTATCTCCAGTTTGATTTCACTGGGCTTTAGCCGCGAGGAAATCAATCTCGCGGTGGCCGATTTACAGCCCATACCGGGACGCATGGAAACCTTTACCAGCGATTCTGATATGGCGACCGCGGTGGTCGACTTTGCGCATACCGAGCAGGCATTGAGAGCCTGTCTGGCCGCCAGTCGTGAGCATACCCGGGGCAAGCTCTGGTGTATCTTTGGTTGCGGTGGTGATCGTGACCAGGGTAAACGTATAGGCATGGGTCGGGCGGCTGAGCAGTTGGCTGATTATGTCATTGTCACCGATGATAACCCGCGCACCGAATCACCGGAGCATATTGTCAGCGATATTCTGACTGGCATGAATGACCCGGATAAAGTTAATGTGGTCCATAACCGGCTGGCTGCTATCGAATTTGCGCTGTCACAGGCTGCCAGCGATGATCTTGTAGTGATTGCAGGAAAGGGGCACGAGCAGGAGCAAATTATCGGCCATGAACGCTATCCATTTAGCGACCGTCATGTAGTCGAACGAATTATGCGAGCTGGCAAATGATTTCGATGAGCCTACAGCAATTGAGTGAATGCTTATCGCTTGAGTCGCCGCCATCCGCAGAAGTGGTTTTTACCGGCGTTACTATCGATAGTCGAAAGGATTGTGAAGGCCAGTTGTTTATCGCCATTCGAGGTGATCATTTCGATGGCCTCGATTATGTCGAAGCCGCCTATGAATCAGGTGCAGTCGCAGCCCTGGTAGAAACCAGGGTTGATTGTGACATCCCGCAACTGGTCGTCGAAGACTGTAAGCAGGCGATGATCAGGCTGTCGAATCAGTGGCGACATAGTTGCTCTGCTACTGTTATTGCACTCACCGGCAGCAATGGCAAGACCACAGTGAAAGAAATGATCTCCCATATTCTGCAAAAGCAGGCTGCAACTCACGCCACTCAGGGGAATTTCAATAACGACATCGGCGTGCCGCTTACGCTGTTTGAATTATCGCCGACGGATAGGTATGCGGTCATTGAAATGGGCGCTAATCATGCCGGAGAAATCGCTAATCTGGCGAATATAGCCGAACCGGATATTGTTTACGTCAACAATGTTGCCGCGGCCCACCTGGCCGGATTCGGTAGCGTGCAGGGTGTTATCGAGGCCAAGGGTGAACTTTACACATACTGCAGTCCGCAGCATCGCGCGGTATTCAATGCGGATGAGTTTGCCAGTATCCAATGGCGTGAAAGCTGCGCTGCAAAGCATCAGCTTAGTTGCGCGTTGAATAAACATGCCGATGTTCAGGCAAGTTGGCAACCGGAACAAACCGGACTGGTGCTTAAAGTAAGCTATCAGGGACAGGTGGAGTCGGTATCGCTATGTGTTTTCGGTGAGCACAATGCCCGTAATGCGCTCGCCGCGATTACAGTTTCACTAATGGCCGGGGTTGAATTTACGGCAGCGGTCAATAATCTGGCCGGCTTTTCCGGCGTCAGGGGACGCCTGCAAATGCTGGGTGGACCACTAGGAAGTCGACTCATAAACGATACCTATAATGCTAACCCGGATTCACTGGAAGCCGGTATTAAAGTGTTGTGTTCGTTAGCGGGAGAGGCATGGCTGGCGCTGGGCGATATGGGAGAACTGGGCGATGAAGCTCAGGCACTGCATATTCGTGCGGCGAAACTCGCGCAGGCACATGGTGTTAAAAAAATGTTTGGCTTTGGACCATTGAGTTGTGCTGGCAGCCAAGAATTTGGCGATAGTGGTTATTGTTTCGAACAAATCGACGAGATGACAAAAGTTATCCTGTCGCAAATAAATGAAGATGTGAATCTTTTGGTCAAAGGTTCTCGCAGTGCCGGTATGGAAAAACTGGTTGAGGGTTTAATAAGCCACCACAAACCGGGAGATATGAACCATGCTGTATAGCCTCGCTGAATATTTAACGCAATATCATAGTGGATTTAACGTCTTCCAGTATCTAACCATGCGCAGCATCCTCGGGGTGTTGACGGCTTTAGTGATTGCCTTAATTGTCGGTCCAAAGATGATTCGTTATTTGAGTAGCTACGATATCGGTCAAAATATACGTGATGATGGACCGGAGAGTCATTATTCCAAGGCGGGTACGCCGACCATGGGAGGTGCCCTGATCCTGATAGCGATTGTGGTCGCAACCTTATTGTGGAGCGACCTGTCCTCGCGTTTTGTCTGGGTGGTTCTGTTTGTAACCGTTGGTTTTGGTGCCATCGGCTGGGTCGATGACTACCGGAAAATTGCTTACGGTAACTCAAAAGGGTTGTCGGCCAGGTCCAAGTATTTCTGGCAATCTGTTTTCGCCTTAGGCACTGCCCTGATGCTGTTTTATACGGCCAAATTTCCAATCGAAACACAGTTAATCGTCCCCTTTATTAAGGATATAGTTTTCGATCTGGGATGGATGTACATCATTCTGACTTACTTTGTTATTGTCGGCAGTAGCAATGCCGTTAACCTCACCGATGGGCTCGATGGTCTGGCAATATTGCCGACTGTGTTAGTCGGCGGCGCGCTGGGTGTGTTTGCCTACCTGACCGGTAATATTAATTTTTCTTCTTATCTGGGTATTCCCTATGTACCGGGCGTTGGCGAAATGGTGGTGTTCTGTGGCGCTATCGTTGGTTCGGGTCTTGGTTTTCTCTGGTTCAATACTTATCCAGCTCAGGTCTTCATGGGTGATGTGGGCGCGCTTGCTCTCGGAGCGGCACTAGGAGCCATCGCCGTCATCGTCCGTCAGGAGGTGGTGCTATTTATCATGGGCGGCATATTTGTAGTCGAAACCGTTTCGGTGATTGTACAGGTAGTCTCGTTTAAATTAACCGGTCGGAGGGTCTTTCGTATGGCGCCATTGCATCATCATTACGAGTTAAAAGGCTGGCCGGAGCCAAGAATTATTGTGCGCTTCTGGATCGTTACCGTAGTCCTGGTTTTAATTGGTCTGGCGAGTCTGAAGATACGGTAATGTCAGGAATGAATGCACAAGCTCGACAGCATGCCGATATCAACTACCTGGTAGTCGGCCTTGGCTTAACCGGCTACTCGGTGGCGCGCTACCTGCTGTCGCGGGGCTATCGCTGCAAGATACAGGATAGCCGGGATATTCCGCCTTACTATCAGCAATTAAAAAGTCAGTTTGCCGATGTTCAAATTACCAGCCAGGAGCTCGATGCCGAGTTGATTAGCTGGGCCGATGCCCTGGTGGTTAGCCCTGGTTTATCGATTCATGTGCCACAGATTCAGCAGGCTCTGGACCTCGGTAAGCAGGTCATCGGTGATATCGAGTTATTTGCCCAGACGGTTGATAAACCCGTTATTGCGATTACCGGGTCGAATGGTAAAACGACGGTGACGACACTAGTTGGAGATATGGTTCGAGCCGATGGAAAACAGGTTGCAGTGGGTGGCAATATAGGCGTGCCGGCACTCGATTTGCTCGATCAGTCTGCCGAAATTTATGTGCTCGAGTTGTCAAGTTACCAACTGGAGACAACCCGTACTTTGTCACCTGTTGCCGCGACCGTGCTAAATCTATCGGAAGACCATCTCGATCGTTACGCCGATTACGCTGAATACGTGCAGGCCAAACTGCATATTTACGACGCAGCGAAAAACTGTATCAGCAACCTGGACGATGAAACTACCCGTCACAATAGCGCCGATATTCTATTCAGCCTGACCGATAGCGATGCCGACTTCAGTCTGATTGAAGACGATGGCGTCTGGTTGGCAAAACAAGGCCAGCGGTGGCTCTCAATTACGGATTTGAAAGTGTCAGGCCGGCATAACTGGGCAAACTGTCTCGCCGCAATGGCGCTGGCGGATGCAGTGGGGGTCTCCAGCTCAGCCATTATAGCGGCGTTGAAAAACTTTACTGGAATTCCCCACCGCAGCCAATGGGTGGCTGAAATTAACGGGGTCGAATGGATTAACGATTCCAAGGCAACCAATGTTGGTGCCGCTAAAGCATCGATCGAAGGGCGAGATCGTCCTGTGATTCTGATCGCCGGTGGACAGTCTAAAAATGCCGATATGTCGATCTTATGTCCGGCCCTGGAGCAGGGCGTGAAGCAGGTGTTGTTGATGGGCGAAGACGCCGAGCGCATTGCCGATGCCTGGCAAAAGTCGGTGCTGGTTACCCGGGTTAAAAATATGCGCGAAGCTGTCGAGACTGCGAATCAGCTGGCACAAAGCGGCGATTGCGTTTTGCT
>JAOUJX010000214.1 GCA_029882955.1 Gammaproteobacteria bacterium | reverse complement strand
ATGGTCAGACCTGACAGATCATGGTTTGGTCTCCAACCATCGGATTGCAGCCGAAACTCCGGTTGCTCTGGTTCGTCTGGAACAGAAGAAGTACCCCGAGTACTGGGCCGGGTTAAATAATTTTTATGTGATTACCCGTTATAATCATAGTGAACTATATGCGATGGCGGTGTATCAATTATCGGTTCTGATCAAGACAGGTATGGAATCGAACGAATGACGTTATTATTTAATAAAAAACTCTTTGGGTCATTAAGGCACTGGGCGCTGTTAGCGGGCATGCTTGTTATCGCTTTGTCAGCCTGCACCTTTGGTGTGCCCATCGGCCAGAAAACTGGAGATAATGCGAGTGTCAGTCAGTTAAAAAAATCGAAATCGGGTAATCCTTCTTCCTACGTGGTGATGGGCAAACGCTACTATGTAATGGACAGTGCGCAGGGATTTGTACAACGTGGTATGGCATCATGGTATGGTAAGAAATTCCATGGACGTAAGACCTCCAGCGGAGAAGTCTATAATATGTATGCTATGACCGCGGCCCATAAAACATTGCCGCTACCTACTTTCGTGCGCGTTCAGAACTTAAGTAATGGGCGCTCGATAGTGGTCAAGGTCAATGATAGAGGCCCCTTCGTGGGAGACCGGATTATAGATTTATCTTATGCGGCGGCCGAAAAGCTCGGTGTTATCGGCCCGGGCACTGCCAGGGTAGAGGTCAGTGCCGTTAGCTCGGGGCAGCAGGATGCTACGCGCCCGGTGATTAGAACTATTCCCCTGACTGAGAATGCTGCTGACGTACCCTTATTCATACAAATGGGTTCCTTTGGTAATGTCATTAACGCACATAACCTGTTACGCGAACTACATGATGCGAATGAAAAGGCAGCCAAAGTAAGTCAGTTGCAAACCGATAACGGGCTGTTTTACCGGGTGCGAGTAGGCCCCCTGTTCGATATCGAAGAAGCCAATGCCGTGATATTGCGTCTCAACAATAAGGGTTTCAGTGCTTCTCGTATTGTCGTTCAGGAGTAATTAGCTGACAGATTTAGCCCTTGTTACCGAAGTGTCTGACCGATACAATCGTAACCAGTTTATCCAACCCCCCCCTCCTGTTAAATGGTTATAAGAAATACATTATATTTTGGCTTTTTTGCTCTGCTGTTCAGCGCTAATTTGTTTGCGGCAGCGAAACCAATACCAGACCCACCTTCGCTTAAGGCTGATAGTTTTTACCTGGTCGATTTCGAAAGCGGGCAGGTACTGGCAGAAAAAGATCCCGATAAGCGTGTAGAACCGGCCAGTATTACCAAATTAATGACGGCATTTCTGGTCGATAAGGCAATTGCCGAAGGCAATATTACTGCTGACGACCTGGTTACCATCAGTGAGAAAGCCTGGCGCATGAAAGGCTCGAAAATGTTCGTCGAAGTTGGCAAGCAGGTGTCTGTCGGAGATTTGCTCAAGGGACTCATTATTCAGTCGGGCAACGATGCCAGTGTTGCACTGGCCGAGCATATTGCCGGTTCAGAATCAGCCTTCGTCGGCTATATGAACCATCAGGCCCAGGTTCTGGGAATGACGAATACCAATTTCCAGAACGCAACGGGCTGGCCTGCGAAGAATCACTACAGCACCGCCCGGGATATCGCTATATTAACTGCGGCCATGATACGTGATTATCCAGAAACCTATCGTTATTACCGCGAAAAGGAATACACCTATAACGGCATCCGGCAATTTAATCGTAACCGACTGTTATGGCGTGATGAATCGGTCGACGGAGTAAAAACAGGGCATACCGACGCCGCCGGATATTGTCTGGTCGCTTCGGCGAAGCAGGGCGATATGCGTTTGATATCAGTGGTTCTGGGCGCCAGGTCCGATAAGGCGCGGACTTCGAATAGCCAGTCATTATTAAATTACGGATTTCGATTCTACGAAACGCATCGGCTTTATGGCGCAAATGAAGTTCTACAATCGACTCGGATCTGGTATGGCGAGCAGGATCAGGTGGCTGTAGGAGTCGATCGTGATATTTATATCACTATCCCACGCGGACGTTACAGGGATCTGGATGCCTCTATGGACATCGAAAACCAGATTTCAGCGCCGATAAAACGGGGTCAGGAGATGGGACAGATAAACATTAAGCTGGATGAGGAACTCATTATCAGCGAAGCGATTGTCGCCACCCATGCGGTAGCTGAGGGTAGCCTGATCTCCCGGGCGCTCGATAGTATCAAACTATTGTTTAAGTGATATGGCAGAAAAAAAGCCGGTACCGGGATCAGCATTAGAGTTAATCGATTACCCGAGTCGCTACCCGCTGAAGGTATTCGGTAATCAGGGAGTCGAATTTGAGGCCATAGTCCTTGAGTTGGTACGTGCTCGCTGTCCTCAGGTAGAGCATATTGAAGTTAGTCAACGCAGCAGCAAGACTGGTAAATATATTGCCCTTACCCTGACTTTTACGGTTTATAGCGAGCAGCAGATTAAGGATATCTACCAGGATTTATACGAATGCGAACATGTGGTGATGTCGCTATAACTAAAGCAGCCATCACCCGGTCATATGGCTGAAAATAAGCCACTCATCAGATACCTGGGTATGACCGAGTACGGTCCGACCTGGCGGCAGATGAAAGATTTTACCCATCAACGCAACCCGCAAACGCGGGATGAAATATGGATTACCGAACACCCCCCGGTTTTCACTCAGGGTCAAAACGGTAAGCCGGAACATATACTCGACTGTGGCGATATTCCCGTTGTTCAGATCGATCGAGGTGGACAGGTAACCTATCATGGGCCGGGGCAGCTGGTTGTCTATTGCCTGCTAAACTTGCCTCGACTCGGTTTAGGTGTGCGAGCCCTGGTGACGCATATCGAACAAGCGATTATTGCTCTACTCCACGACTATGGCGTGAAGGCTGCTGCGCGAGCAGACGCTCCAGGAGTTTATGTCGGCGAGGCGAAGATAGCGGCGCTCGGATTGCGTATTCGCAAAGGATGTTGTTATCATGGCCTGAGTCTCAATATTGATATGGACTTAAGCCCATTCCAGAGAATCAATCCCTGTGGTTTCGAACACCTGGCAGTAACCCAGATATCAGATTTTAATATTAATATCGGCCTCAAGCAGCTTGGGTACGAATTGGCGGAACATCTAATCGAGAACTTACATCGTGGATAAGAAGAATCAGGTAGTACAGGGCGTGAAACTCAAAGGAGCTGACAAGGTCGCACGGATTCCTATTAAAGTAGTACCGTCGGTTACGCTACAGAGAAAGCCATCCTGGATTAGAGCAAAGGCACCGAAAGGTAACCGGGTTACCGAGCTGAAATCGGTGTTGCGAGATAATGATCTCTATACAGTTTGTGAGGAAGCCTCTTGCCCAAATCTGGGCGAATGCTTTTCCAAGGGCACCGCGACATTTATGATAATGGGTGATATCTGCACCCGCCGTTGCCCGTTTTGCGACGTTGGCCATGGTCGTCCGAACCCACTGGATACTGAAGAACCGCTAAAACTGGCCAGAACTATTCAGGGCATGGGGCTACGTTACGTTGTCATTACCTCGGTCGATCGCGACGATCTGCGCGATGGAGGAGCGCAACATTTTGTTGACTGCATAAGTGCCTCGCGTGAACTAAGCCCTCAGCTAAAAATC
Source organism: Gammaproteobacteria bacterium (assembly GCA_029882955.1). Classification (GTDB taxonomy): domain Bacteria; phylum Pseudomonadota; class Gammaproteobacteria. The sequence continues at coordinate 3,324 of JAOUJX010000214.1, read as the reverse complement.
GAGATACTGACTCCAGATTTCCGGGGTCGTATGCAGATTGCGCTGGATATTTTGAGCGCATCGCCACCCGATGTGTTCAATCACAACCTCGAATCGGTGCCATCGTTGTACAAAAAAATCCGTCCTGGTGCAGATTATCAATGGTCATTAGACCTGCTCAGTCAGTTTAAACAACAAACTCCGGATGTGCCTACCAAATCGGGACTAATGCTCGGTCTCGGCGAGGAAATCGAAGAAGTGAAACAGGTGTTACGCGATATGCGCGCCCATGGCGTGAACATGTTAACCCTGGGGCAGTATTTGCAACCCAGTCGCGATCATCTTGCGGTGGAGCGCTATGTCACACCAGACGAATTCCACGAGCTTGGCCAGTACGCCGAAAGCATTGGCTTCGACCAGGTTGCCAGTGCGCCGATGGTGCGCTCATCCTATCATGCAGACTTGCAGGCAGAGGGTGTGCTTAAGTAAACCGCTAGCACTTAATCAGTAGCTGTGCTGACCTTCTTTATATTTTTCGATTTTCTCGACTTCTAGCGAATAGGACGACGAGATATCGGCCGCCTGGCTGACGCCTGCCTCGTTGAGCTGACTGATAAACCGGCCCGTTATTAACTTACCGGTAATCCATACGGGCTCGGTCAGGTCGTTGGTGGTGTATTCATTTTTGGTTTTGCTGTAAATAATCTGATTCGCAGGTGGTGGTGGCGTATGTGTGCAGGCGCCGAAATAAGGCACGAGCAGAAACTCGCTAATGCTGGTGTTAGTGATTTCAAGTGGCACGATAAATCCCGGAATTTTTACCAGTTCGCCATCGAGTGCTTCGATAACGGGTGCGGCGTCCATTTCTGCCTGTATCCTGAGTAGTATTTTCTGGTATTCGTCGTCCGGAATTGCATTAAATTCTTCGTCGCTCATTTCTTCAAACACGCGAGCAGGGTTCCAGCCTTCGGGTAGCAGGTCGTCCCAGGATATTTGTTTGGGCGTGCTTGCGTTCAGGTTAGCTTGAAACAGGAAGATCAAAACCGACAGTGAAGCTGTGACGACAGTATTAAAGCGAGTCATATCAGTATGGATTCCGATTTAAATACGGGCGGTCATGCCGTCCAGTAGTGAATTGTGATACGCCCGCCACGCGGGAATCAATCCGATGAGAAATCCCGATCCGGTTAAAATTAATATCATGTAAAGTTCTCGTGCGTTAAGCCATGACAACGGAATCAATAAACCGTAGTAGGTTTCGATCAGAGGTTGCGCCAGTAACAGGCCGCTGTATAACAGAATCAAACCAACGATAATGCCTGTTAGCGTCAGCATGGTCGACTCGGCTACGAGCAATCCAACAATATGCCGATGACTAGCGCCGAGTGAGCGTAGTATAGCTATTTCACGGCGACGCTCATTTAAGCCTGCCAGCGATACCGCAAGCATTCCTATCAAGGATGCCGCAACCACCAGGGTGGAGATTGCCAGCAAAACTCTTTCGGCCACATTCATCATGCTCCAGAGTTCGTGAAGCGCGACTCCGGGGAATATTGCGAGTAAAGATTCTTCAGGATATTCATTAATGTATCGTTGTAGTTTGAAAGCCAGGGTTTTGCTTTCGAGACCTACCAGAAAAGCGGTAACCGATTCGGTTTCCCGGGCTTTCCCTTCGCGTCGTTTTTTTATGCTGGAAACATCCATTTTGTTTTGCCAGTCCTCATGCATCTCTTCGACGCCTTCGAGGGTAATATGCAGGCTTCGGTCTACTGGTGTACCGGTGGGCTTTAGTATGCCTGAGACGCGAAAAGGTTTATCCTTATGGTCACCGTAGCTGGTGGTTTTTACACCATGACTGACGACAACCTGGTCGCCGATTTTATATCCGAGGGTATCGGCAACCTGAGCACCAAGCACCACATCCATAGTATCGGTGAAAGGATGTCCTTCCGACATTTTTAATTCACGATCCCTGCCATAACGATAAAAACGAAAGTAATCAGCGTTGGTGCCGATCACTCTAAAACCCCGGTGCGAGTCGCCAAGAGCTAGCGGTACCGTCCACTTTACACCCGGTTGGGTGGCGATATCCTGATAACTTTCCCAGGCGATGTCGCTGGTCGCGCTGCCCATTCTGAAAATTGAATAGAGTAGAAGTTGCACGGAGCCACTGCGTCCGCCGACGATTAAATCGGTACCGGATATCGTATTGGCGAAACTTTCTCGTGCGTTGGTTCGAACTTTTTCGACGCCCAGCAACAGCATGACGCTAACTGCAATCGAAAATATCGTGAGTATCGCTGTGGCACGCCGATTGATCAGGCTTCGGGTTGCGAGTCGGGTGAGGTTCATCGCCTGCCTCTCACTGACTGATTGAGCGTATCGAGGTCGATACAGCGATTGAATTGCTGCTTATAGGCTGGATCGTGGCTAACGAAAAGCAGGGTTGATTGAGCCTGCCTGACTTCGTCGAAGAGTAGATTCATAAAAGCTTCGCGGTTCTCGATATCCAGTGATGAAGTTGGTTCGTCAGCGATAATCAGCTCTGGCTGTCCCATGAGTGCGCGGGCTGCGGCCACGCGTTGCTGCTGGCCGACACTGAGTTCGGCGACATTCTGACTCAATTCGGGGCCGCTATTACCATATAGATGAGACAGCAGGTAATGCGCTTCAGATTCAACCGATCCAGAACGCTGTATCGACTGATCGCGGCGCTTTGCTGAAAAACGACAGGGTAACATGACATTCTCCAGAATCGACAAATAAGGTATCAGGTTAAATTGCTGGAATATAAAACCGATATGGTCGGCGCGAAAAAGGTCGCGCTGGGCGGCCCTCAGTGAAGCAATATCCTGATCGAGAACCTGGATAGATCCTGACTGTGGCAGGAGAACACCGCCGATCAGGTTGAGCAAGGTCGATTTTCCGCTACCGGAGGGCCCCTGAATAAAACAATGCTCACCGGCTACGATTTCAAGCTGCTGAAAATCTATGACTGCTTCTCGACCAGGCCAGCCAAATTTTACCGATTCCAGTTGAACCAGTGGTGATGCGGTTTTGCTAATTGACATTTAAAACTAATTACCTGGAATCACGCTGACATTGAGCAAGCTAATCATATAGCGAAGAGAGGTATCTATAAAGAGTCCCGAATATCTCGAACGCACTATACCGGAAATAATTTGAGACAACGACAGGTTCGAGGGTGAAATATGAAAAGCGCATTATTTACAGTCACTTACTTCGGTAAATTAATGTTGATTATTATATAAAAAGCGTTGATAATGGAAGGCGATTAATTTTATCCTTAGGGTTAATTTCCAATGCTAAGAAAAATATTATATA
>JAOUJX010000564.1 GCA_029882955.1 Gammaproteobacteria bacterium | reverse complement strand
GGGTGAGCATGCGCCGGATAAACTGGAGCAGTTGAAGTCTCTAGGCATTGAAATTTCGATCGATGGTTTCGGCACCGGTTATTCTTCTTTTAGTCAATTGAACCGATTGCCAGTGGACGAAATAAAGTTAGGTAAAGGAATTGTGAGCGGAATCGACAGCTCGACTGAAAATGCTGCTATCGCTGAGTCGATAACACTTATCGCTCAACACCTTGGGGTCAGGCTAGCCGCTCAGGGGGTAGAGACCGAAGCTGAGCTAAAGTATTTTAAAGACAGTTATTGTCAGGGCTTTCAGGGTAATCTGTTACAACAGCCGGTTACGTTTAGTGAATTACTGGTATCAGTTTTGAATTAAAAGTTTTATTTATCGTAACAACCAGGCTCACTTTCGAATTACCAAACCTTATCCGCTTTATTTTCATCCTTTTCAGGTATCTCTATATCGTCGCTGGCGATTGCTTCGGCGTAGTCGATAGCATCAGGGGCATTGTATTCGGCGATTGGTGTGCCAATAGGTCCTGCGATTAAATGCGCCTGATCTTCAACAGCAATACCGATCCGGGAATTAATCCGAACCATCGTGAAACCCAGAATCATTGCGAAAACGGCGGCGATTCCCCAGAAGTAGAAGTTGATACTGTAAAAATCCATGAAAAAGGCGATCACAATTGGGCCGGTGCATAAGCCGATACCAGAGATCATGACCAGACTTCCGCTGGCAGCAACTATTTGATGGGGCTCCAGTCGGTCGTTGGCGTAGGCAATGCAGGTCGAGTACATCGGCATCGCTGCGCCACCCAGAACGGTAATGATCAGATAGAAATTCAGACTGTCTTTGTCGACGCTGACAGCGAGCAGGCTTGCTATTATCGATAGTACGGACAATATGGACATGACCAGGCGACGAGGAACGCGATCGGAAATATAGCCTACGGGCCATTGCAGAATGACACCACCGATGAGAAAGCAGGCCATAAACCACGAGATCAGTTTGATGTCGACCAGCACCGAGCTGGCATAAATCGCACCGAGGCCGAAAATGGTGCCATGCGCCATGCCGGTCAGGCAGTTACCAATCACCGCCAGTGGAGAGGCGTGAAACAGCTCTAACAGGGACATTTTTTCTGATGACTCGAAAACCGGCGCCGGTTTTGCGGTGAGCAACATTGGAATCAGTCCAGCCGAAATGATTACCGAAATGAGAATGAATAAATCGATCGCTTCGGGTCTTGCCAGGTTAAGCAGGAACTGTCCCGAACCCATGCCGAAGGTCACAATTAACATATAGATAGAAAGCACGGTGCCACGGGTTTCGTTGCTGGCGCGGTCGTTTAGCCAGCTTTCGGTGACCACATAAAACCCGGCGAAACAAATACCGGTAATAATCCGCATCAGCATCCAGACCCAGGCATCGATATAGACACCATGAAACAGGATGGAAATCGATGCCAGTGAAGCCAGCGCCGAGAAAACACGTATATGTCCGACGCGTTTGACCAGGTACGGTGCGATGAACGAACCTGCAAATATGCCGATGAAATAGCCCGACATCATGATGCCCGTGGTGAAGGTCGAGAAACCTTCTATAGTCGCCCTGACACCCAGTAAAGTGCCCTGCAGCCCGTTTGCTAACATCATGAAGCCGATGCCGAGCAATACTGCCCAGGAGGCTGATAAGTCTTTCCACATGGCGGTGGTCTCCATAAAAACTGCGGGGATTCTAGTAGAGCACCAGGTGTTCAGCAATCGAAT
>JAOUJX010000563.1 GCA_029882955.1 Gammaproteobacteria bacterium | reverse complement strand
TCGATGGTTTGAATTTCAATTGCGTTGATTGTCATGGTGCAGACTCCATTTCGGGTCCGGCGGGAATAGACCTCGTGGCGTCTTCCTGGGCCGACCCCTTCAAGTGGTTGCATCGCTCCCTGTTTGGATCACCTCGATCATTGGCCACATACCCGGGTTATGTCAACGATCCGAATGTCATGCCGGGATTCTATGAAGTTATATTAACCGATGGATTACATTTTGGTGGACCGGAGCAGGGCGCAGCGGTAATGGCCCATGTGCAGGCACCGTAGATTTGTAGGGATTGTAAAAATTTGAACCGCCAAGACGCCGAGAGCGCCAAGGTTTTTTATAGAATCCTCTTTAAGCGTATTCGGTGGTGAGTTTGGGGCGCGTCAATCTATCCTGGTTCTTTTTGTTTCACCACAGCGACACAAAGTGCACAAAGAAAAACTTCGTGTGTTTTATGCCTCTGTGGTGAGTATTTTTAGTCGGGTAGGCCCGGAATAGCGTAGCGGTTCCGGGCGTCGTTCCGCCAGCAAGCACTGCGTTATTGCTGGCCTTGTATCTCTCTCGATATGCTGGTTAGCTACCAGTTTATCCGGGGGTGAGATGAACCTGTTGCTGGCCTGATGCCTTGAGCATGTGACGTAGATAAGGTCTCTCACCTCAAATTTCTCAATAAAGACTGAATGGTATCGGAGTCCATTCCCAAGGGAATTGAGGCTGTATGTACAAGGGGAGTCAAGAGATGCAAATCATTGGTATTGATGTAAGTAAAGAGAAGCTGGATTGCTTGTGGTTGCGTAATGTCGACACTGGCAAGGTCAAAACTAAGGTATTCCAGAATACCGCAAAGGATCATTTGCAGTTGATTGAGTGGTCGCTAAAGCATACTGGTTTAGCGATAGATCAGGTGCACTTCGTGATGGAGGCCACCGGCATTTATCACGAGGCCTTAGCTTACGCGCTTTATCAGGCGGGTGCTCGGGTATCAGTAGTAAATCCCGCTCAGGTACGCGATTACGCGAAAGGCATTGCGGCGAGGACGAAAACCGATAAGAAAGACAGTTTTGTGTTAGCACGTTTCGGTATTGCCGAGTCGCCACGGCTCTGGCACCCGGAAGCAGAAGAAATTCGGGTACTTAAAGCCCTGTTGGCACGTTATAACGCCTTACAAAAAGATATACAGCGGGAACTCAATCGCCGCGAAAAGGCCCATATCAGTTGTGTTAGTCGGGAAGTGTTGCAGTCGATTGATACAGTGGTCGCACAACTAGACGATGAAGCTAAACGCGTCGACGCATTAATCAGTGATCATATCAATCAAAACCCTAGTCTGAAAAATGATCGTCAATTACTCGAGAGCATCCCCGCGGTTGGGCCGGTTATCTCTCAATATATGATGTCGGTAATTAATAGCAGGGACTTTCGCAGCGCGGCACAATGCGCCGCTTATCTTGGGTTAAATCCGGTACAGCATGAATCGGGATGCAGTGTTAGAGGACGGTCGCATTTATCCAAGGCGGGAAGTAGTATTGTTAGAGCAAAGCTCTATATGGCAGCCGTGGTGGCGATACGCTATAACCCAGATGTAAAGCATTTGTACGAGCGATTACTTAAGCGCGGAAAATCGACAATGTCGGCACTTTGTGCGGCGATGCGCAAGCTCGTCCATATCTGTTTTGGTGTCTTGAAACATCAGACACCATATCAAGCACAATGCGTTTTATAAGCTTGTGCCTGACTGAGGGAGATGGTATCTACGACTGAC
>JAOUJX010000213.1 GCA_029882955.1 Gammaproteobacteria bacterium | reverse complement strand
GATGTCACAACGGTTAACGACTCGCCAGTGGCGGTGAACGATAGTTCGAGTACTACGGTGAATACTGCGGTAACTACGGGTAATGTATTAGCCAATGATAGCGATGTTGATGGTGATACCCTGACGGTAGTTGCCGGTACTCCGTTGGCGACCAATGGTACGGTGGTTAATAACGGCGATGGTACTTTTACCTATACGCCGGGTCTGGATTTTACAGGTAGCGATAGCTTTGACTATAGCGTGACCGATAGCGTGGTTACTGTGTCGGCGACCGTCAATGTTGTGGTTAACCCACCGGGTACACCTGCGGTAGTGAGCGAGTTGCTCGATCCTTCGATTGGTGGGGGTATTGGTGGATTTGAATCAGATATTGATGAGTTCTTTAACGCTAATTTTGAAATCTGGATGGATCGCTATGATCCTGTGACTAACAGCTATGGGATCTATGATCGAAGCTATAATTCTTCGACTCAGGCCTTTGAGCAGTATTCTACGACTCAGGACTATTTCCTCAGATCTGACGGTGTCTGGGATGCGCATCTAGAACCAATGCCTGTGGCTACTGCTAACGACGTTGATGGCAGCATGGTTCTACGCGTTCAGGGTAGTATTGATACCGAAGAGCTGGGCAGTTTCCGTATCACTGCAACCACTGTCGATATTAGTGGTGAACTAATGAGTGCACATGTCAATACGACCTGGTCGGACTATTTTATTGATCAAAATTCAACCTTTGGAGTCGGTGCCCAGCAGGTGACCAGCTATACCTTTGAGTCGTTGGCCCTCAGTTATACGATTAGCGTAGAGAACTGGTGCGAAAACGAGGACCCCGGGCGCTTTGCTGCACTTAATGGTAACTGTAACGGTGTTTTAATCGACGCCGGTACCTCGACCTATGCTTCGATCCTGAGCGAGGTAATTAGCGCTACAGCCTGGGTCGATATGGATGACTGGTCGGATGTTGGCCTGGTGGCAATACCGATGGAATATAACGGCGCGACGAATACCGAGTTACTGGCGGAAGTAGTCAGTGATGGTACGGTTAATTACTACAAGCGCGATTACAATGCAGCCAACCAGGCAGATTTTATGGTACTGCTGCAATCGGATATTAATGCCTGGGTAATCGACAGTACTCTCAAAGGTGGTATCGAGACACTACGGTTCACGATGCCGCAGCTTGCCGGCTTCCCGGATGTTGATTCTGAGGCGATTTTTACAGTCCAGAATGGAGCGGTTCGAGGTGTTAGTGCGAACCCGGCAGGAAAGTCTTACTCAGAAACGAATGTTTATAACGGCATTGCGATTGAACAGGTTCTGGGTAACTTTAGCGGGCCAACAGGAGGAGGGGCTTCGGCCTGTGATTATGAGACACCCTGGGATGATATTAATGACCAGCCAGCGGTATTCAACAGCTATAACGATTTCCTTGACGTCGTTGCGAGTTGTGGTGGTGCCCTTCCATTAACTGAGGCGGATGTTGTTGGCACCTGGTTGGCAACGTGGGTGGATGGGACCGACGGGTCGACCTGGACCTACGGTTATGAATTCTATTCCGGCAATACAGGAGTAGCCATCGAGCATCGGGAAGGTATCTTAATGAGCCAGGTCGATGTTGTTTGGTCGGTTATCTCAGATGCCACCGGTGATTTTCTGATTGTTGAAGACAGTTTTTTTAATTCATTTCGGGATGTTTTTGCTAAAACTGGATCCGGGTTTAAAATCTATGTCGAGGACAGTGGACTGGGTTCTGATTTGAATACAGCTGACCCGACGACCCTCGACGGCTATATCTGGACTAGTAGCATGGTTAAACAAGGCGGGTTAAGCTGTAATTACCAAACACCCTGGAATGATATAACGGGCCAGCCTTATTTCGATAGCTATAACGACTTCCTCCAGGTAATAGCCAGTTGTGGCGGTTCTCAGACGATGACCGAGGCTGGCGTTACTGGAACATGGGTTGAAACCTGGGTGGATGATTTCGGTAATAACTGGACCGCTACGGCTATATTCAATGCAAATGGAACGGGCTCTTTCAGTGAGTCATATGTAGGTGGTCCGGCCCCGGAATTGATTTCATTTAGCTGGTCTATCGGTACAGATGGGCCGGGTAACAGTATTTTGAATATAACCGATGGCATAAATTTTCAGGATGTATATATATCAACTTCTTCGGGCTTCAGGGTATATACCGAAGAAAGTGGCTGGGGGGATTTATCTATCTTGAACCCTGCTGCTGCAGAAGGAGAAATCTGGATATCGGATATGGTTAAGCAGTAGATATTAGCTTTAAAATAGATCATGGGCTATCTCTGGATAGCTCGTGATCGTTAAACCAATCTCCATCACGGGGTACGTTAGCGACACGATAGTCTTTATAATCAGGGGTTATTTAATAAACAGATTGCCGTGCAATGCTGGCAAGAATCCTGTAACCGGTTTCGTTAATATATAAAATCCACTCTAGTGGGTTTTAAAGTTAATATCGGTGGAGGTGAAATCTGGACCGGTTACTATATAAAGCAATAAAGTATTCGGAGAGTTTATAATTCTGTTGACGAGCCACCTTTCGGTGGCTCTTTTTTGCGCGGAACCTCTTATTCCTAAACCACCTCCCCAGCAGCAAACCCCGAAGACCAGGCCCACTGAAAATTGAAACCACCCAGATGACCGGTAACATCAACGACTTCACCGATGAAATACAGGCCGTCAATTCTGTTACTCATCATTGTCTTCGAAGACAACTCGTTGGTATCAACACCACCTAATGTGACCTCGGCGGTTCGGTAGCCTTCGGTACCAGCGGGTTTTAGTTCCCAGGCATTCAGTTTTTCACCTAGTCGATGAAGTTGCTGGTCGTTGATTTCGGCCAGCGGTTTTTCAGCTAGCTCGGGCCACCAGAGCGCTTCCAGTTCGATGACCAGGTTTCTTGGGAATTTTTGACTTAACACGCTTCGTAACAATACCTTTGATTGATCGCCTTTTTTAGACAACAAGTATTCACTGGCATCAAAGTCCGGCAGTAAATCGACAGCCACTGTTTGACCTTCTTTCCAATAACTCGAAACTTGTAACACCGCAGGACCGCTCAAACCACGGTGTGAAAATAACAGGCTTTCGCTAAAGCTCTGCCCATTGGCGGTGATGGTTACCGGAATTGAGACGCCGGATAATTTTTCCGATAACAACTTGAACCCATCGGTAAAAGTAAACGGCACTAATCCGGCGCGTAAGGGCAGAACCTGGTGTCCAAATTGTTTAGCGACCCGATAACCAAAGTCAGAGCCGCCGAGGCTTGGGATCGACAGGCCGCCGGTGGCTACCACGAGGCTGTTGCAATTCAGCTCAGTTACTTTTTCAGCGATTAGTGCTTTTACGGTAAAGACCGATTCTCTATCAATCTGGGTTACATCAGCATGAGTTAATACCTCGACACCCGCGCTTTCACATTCACTAACCAGCATATTGAGAATGTCCTTCGACGAGTTATCGCAAAACAGCTGGCCGAGTGTTTTCTCGTGATAAGCGATATGGTGTTTGTTAACCAGCTCAATAAAGTCCCACTGTGTGAAACGACTTAAGGCCGATTTGCAAAAATGAGGATTCTGCGAGAGGAAATTATCCGGCTCGGTGTATAAATTGGTGAAATTACAACGACCGCCGCCCGACATAAGAATCTTTTTGCCTATTTTGTTGGACTTTTCGAGTACCAGTACCCTTCGACCACGACCTGCAGCGGTGAGGGCGCACATTAACCCGGCTGCTCCAGCACCGAGCACGATGACATCATGGGATTTAGACAAGGTGGTTTTATAGAGTGAAAGAAATGTAGTGTATCGCGAGACATAAACGAATGCGAAAAAAACAGCCAGGCTAAACCAGAAGGGGGAGTTAAGAGATTTCAGGGAGGCGTAGTTTTGAAAGCCCCGCTTTAAGCAGATTCGCGGTTTCTCCTGTGCCCGCCACCGGGTAGTTTTTATCCTGTAGAGAGCTCAGAGAGAAATCGGGTTCGAGTTGCGTTAGTTTACGATAGGACTCTTCGGCACCTTCGATATCGCCAGAAAGACTTTTCGCGGCTGTGAGGAATCTCAGGGCAGCGGTAAAGGTCGGCTGTTTACTGGTGGCTCGTTCTCCATGCCTGACCGATTCTTCGTATCGTTTGTTAATGGCCGAAGCCATTGTGCAGGTCGTGTCTATGCAATAGCGATAAGGACTGAACCGCCCCAGCTTGAGTGCCAGTTGAGATTGCTGATAGGCAAGTTCCTTGTTATTGATATAAACATTAGTGACCGCGCTTAAGTCAAAACAGATTGCCTGCATTGGGTTGAGCTGGAACATTCGGTCATAAATTTCGGTTGCTTTGGCATAGTCGTGGAATACAAATGAGTGTGTATGTGCGATGAGTGCCAGCGTGACCGGATTGAATCGGCCCTGTTCTTCGGCATTAGCGACGACTTCGCGTAGCTGTTTTCGATGCTCTTCAGGGTTGTCTACCAGTCGTTCACCGATCTGGTAAGCGGCAATGTGAGTTTTCCAGCCAAGGTAGACGCTGTTATTGTTGTTGCTGTAGGCCTGGTCCAGGAAAATTTCGGCCTGCTTAAGATTGCCATGACGGCCTTTGAGGATTTCATTAATGGCGGCCAGGGCCAGCTTCGAACTGCTGCGTTTTATGTGCTGGGATGTAAAACCTGGACTACTAAAAATGAACAATGTGACATCCATGATTTCGTTGACGAAGAGTCTGAAATCATCAGATTCTAAATACCCGGCATTCATTTTCGTTTTGCAAAAGCCATTCCATAACTGTTTGTTGTCGAGAGAATCAAAAAACTTACAGCTGATGACGTAAAATTCATCTGCCACGTGGATCGCTATTTGCAAAAAGAAGTCAACGCCCTGTGGTGTCTGAGCTGAACCGTTTTCTGTGGTTATAATATTGTGTCGGTAATCATAGGTCTCAGCGATACCAAAATTTCGTAACTCCTGCGCAATGATGTCAGAAACAACGTCACCGACCACCGTAGATTGTTGAGTCTGAGCGGCTGTTAAACACGGCAGTATCCCGATTTTTATTAAACTGCTGTGGCGGTTGTCGATAGAATCGTTGAGCTGAAAGCCCGCGCGCCTGTCTTCGTTAGCTACTGTGTCGGGCGGATTGAGCTCATGGTTTGCTCTTTCCTGTCGCAGCCAGTCTTCAAAACCCTGATCTTTAATATCGATTCCAGGTAGCAGGGTTTGCTGGGCTAGCGGGAGTTGAATTTGCACTAATTCTGCATCCAGGCCGACATATTCCTGAGTGATGGTTAAGATGTCGCTGATATCGGTTAAATATTTGCGTAATGTGGTGAGTGCCTGGCGCAGACTGGCTGCTGCCTGGGTATCGCTACGGTCTCCCCACAGTCGCGACTTGATCAGGCTACGTGTCAGACTGAATTTAGGCGCGAGGGCGAGCATGGAGAGAATGGTTCGCGCCTTTTTATTCGGCATCGGTAGATTTTTCCCGTATAGAGAAATTTCACCGGCACCCCTTAAGTCGATAAGAAGCGGTTTTTGGTTCACTGCCCCTCCCTGGTATTGTTTTTAATCAGTTACCGATGCTTAATTTATCGGAAAATAAGAAAAAGTCCTTTAATTTTAACGCTACATTAACACTAAATTGACACCAGCTTATTACAATTTTTAACCAGTAGCAGAAAAACCTATCTAATAACTGCTTCTATATATCCTATTGCTGGAGGTTAAAAATGAAAATTTCGAACTTTGCTTTATTTCGAAACCTGTCTGAAAAAGAAGTCGAAAATATTACCAGGCATGCCCGCGTATTTAAGTTTCAACAGGGTAGTACAGTTATTTCTCGTGGAGCCTATATTGATTTTGTCTATTTTATACGCTCTGGTCGGGTGAAAGAATCGACTTACACGCGAGCCGGTAAAGAAGTGGTCTTTAATATGTTATCGGTGGGCGATTGCTTTGGGCTGGTATCGCCTTTCAGTAATGAAACATCGAACTCAGAATTTGTTGCGAGTACCGATTGTGAAGTCTTTGCTATCTCCGTGACTCAATTCCTTAGCCTAATGGGGACTAATTCTTCGTTTACACAGTCTATTGTTTCCGAAATCGCGAGGGTTTCTACTGTACTTTCTGACAAGCTATACGAAATACGGGCATTCGATGTTGCGGCGCGTACCCAGGCAGAGCTGCTGCGGCATGCCTCGGGTGCGCCGGACGAAATTAATTCAAAATATGTCGAGATAGAAAATCTGCCAACTCACGAGGAAATAGCCAATACTATATTTACCCACCGGGAGGCAGTTACCAAAGAAATTTCCAAACTTCGAAAAAGCGGTGTCATTATCAAAACGGCCAGAAACAAACTGGCGGCCGATATTGATATGCTTCAGAACATGGTGGGGGTTGCCTGATCAGGGACGATACGAACTACCATCGTTGCGATTAGCGGGAGATTCGATTGAAGACAGCGAGAGTGTTGCTGTGAAAAAGCCGGACACAAAACCGGTTGAGAATCCAATTATGATATCGAGCTGCTGTGCCCTGATCTGGCCTTCTAGCAAAAGTGGATTGCCATAGCTGGTTTCTTTAATGCCTTCTGAATTCAATTTGGCGGCAGAATTGTTGAAAAATTCCGGGCTGATCCAGACCCTGTTTTTCAGGCGTTGACTGAGGGCAATGGTTTCCCATACGGGCGGTCGCCTGTCTTTTTGCCCACCCCGCTGACAGGCCAGAGAAGTCGTTAACCGTAGATGCCCGACCAGTTTCTCCGGCCATTGGTAATCAATGTAATAAGCATCATCCTCTACCGAATAACTCAATGCTAACAGGCTGGGTTCGCTGGTTTGCCGCCCTGAGATAAGTTGGGAAATTAATTCTTCAATAGCATTCGAGGTGGTTTCAATGTCCTGGCCACCAATTTGATCGACCACTAACTCGCCGATTAATAATTTTAAAGGCCCGTTACTGTCTATTGTATGACCTAAAGATTTGAGCTCTTTTTCA
>JAOUJX010000562.1 GCA_029882955.1 Gammaproteobacteria bacterium | reverse complement strand
GCATTTTCAGTCCTATGGCAGTCCTGTCGGTCAAGCTTTTTCAGAATTTGGGCTAGCTTTTCCTCGCATTGAACTATCCCTTCAACTGCTCAAACCCAATATCGTACTTCGCCAGCAACTGCTTCAACCGATGGCTATCATTAATCGATTTTTTCGCTGTGCGGCTTTGGTCAAATAACAGTCGGCCTGCTTCGGCCATTGAACGAGTTTTATTACATACGCTGGCAATGCCTGCTAGCTGGATGTGTTCAAACAGGTCGAGACCTGCGTGTGTTTTTTCATCGAGGAATCTGGCCGTAATTTCTTTAGGATCATCATTATTCGATGTCGCTAACCAGTCGTGTTTTAGGCGCTGGATTTCATCTTCGACTACTTCTACGGTTATGCGCCCTCCATCAGCCAGGGTTGCCATACGGGTGACACTGGCATTTAAATCTCGAAAATTTGCGCTCCAACTGGCTTCCTGGGAGTGAGCGAATTTTAAATAGCGATTACGTGCTGCCTTGTTAAAACTGACCAGACTGCCAGCTTTTAATGCAAAACGTTCTAGTTCATACTCCAAATTTACATCCAGATCTTCCATACGCTCCTTGAGCGCGGGTAATCGGTAAGTCCAGAGATTGATGCGAGCCAACAGGTCTTCACGAAACTTACCTTCCCGGGTATCTTGAAACAGATCTCGGTTGGTTCCTGCAATTAACTGGAAATTGCTACTCACTGGGGAGTCAGCGCCAAACGGCATAAAATTTTTATCTTCGATGGCGCGTAACAACATGGCTTGTTCATCCAGGCCCAGCTCACCAATTTCATCGAGAAACAAAATACCATCGTGCGCTTCCAGTAGAAGACCGGCGCGTTGCGTCACCGCACCAGTGAACGCGCCCTTGTGATGCCCAAACAGGGTGGACATCGCATTATCGCCTCTAATCGTCGCACAATTTACTTCGACCAACTTGCCTTTTACCTGTCCGCGTTGCTGCTTTAACTGATAAACGCGTTTGGCTAGCTGCGATTTGCCGACACCCGTGGCACCGGTGAGTAAAATAGGGTCATCTGATTTAATAGATACTTTTTCCAGTTGTTCAATCACCCGATTAAATAGTTTATTCTTGGTTTCAATGCCGCCCTTTAGGTAAACCGTGCCTTCACTGTGTTCTCTGGAAAAACGCGAGGCGATCTGATCGTACTTCGACAGGTCGAGGTCAATTATCTGATAATTACCCAGCCCGTTACTATCCCGATTAGACGGTGAAGTTTGCAGCAGGCGACCGGGTAAGTAATTCGCTTCGGTTAAAAGATAAAGGCATATCTGAGCGACGTGTGTGCCGGTGGTGATATGGATAAAATATTCCTCTTTATCACGGTCAAACTGATACTGTCGACTAAAGTCATGCAGCGCCCCATAAACCTGCTCGAAGTCCCAGGGGTCTTTAAATTCGATATGGTGCTGGCGTACTTCTGTTTCGGGTGAGGCTTGCCGGATGTCGTCAGTGACTACATCCGCTAATGGCTGGTAATGCGGCTGAAATACCAGCTCCATACGATCCACAATTAAGTCTTCCTGCTGGCAGATTGAAATAGTCGGACGCCATTTGTCCCAACGTTTTTTGCCTCTGCCCCGTTGATCTAATACTGTTCCTAACAAACTAATCGCTACAGTTTTCATGTATCCATATAAATAATTAAATATCGAAAATGATATTTAATTATTATGCCCGCCGGGGGTATAAATTTCCACACAACCTTTATAAGCAAAA
>JAOUJX010000561.1 GCA_029882955.1 Gammaproteobacteria bacterium | reverse complement strand
TTGGGTTTCGGGCTGAAATATCGGCTGTGGACATTAAATTAGAGGGGATGAAAAGGCGCGGAGTATAGCGGTAATTAGTGGGGTTCGGAACAACTGTTGGCCATATTTATCAAGCCCTCACAAACCGACGCGCCGAAACAACAATCAACACCAACACCGGTATCCCCATCAACGCCGTAATCAAAAAGAAATTCGAATAACCAATCGAATCGACGATACTCCCCGAATAACCGCCCAGCACTTTAGGAAGCAAAGTCATCAACGAAGAAAAAATCGCGTACTGCATCGCAGTAAAGGAGATATTGGTGAGGCTCGACAGGAAGGCGACAAAGGCGGCACTGGCCACCCCTGCAGCGAGGTTATCAGCCGACACAACGATATAGAGCCAGGTTAAATCGTAACCTATATTGGCCAGTAGCATAAATAGTAGATTAGTCGCTGCCGCCAGTACGCCACCAACAAAGAGAATCTTAATGACACCAAATCGCATCGATAACAGGCCACCAACGAAACCGCCGACGATCGTCATGATCACACCGAAAACTTTAACCGCGCTGGCAATTTCATTTTTGCTGTAGCCGATATCGTAATAAAAAACATTGGAAATAACGCCAAGAACAATATCCGAAATTCGATAAAGCCCTATCAATGCCAACAGTAACCAGGCCAGCGATAGACCGTAGCGCTGAAAAAACTCCCGTACCGGCATGACATAAGTATGATTGAGTATTTCATACTTCACCAGGCCGATTTTCACCAGGCCGAATGCCACTCCCCCGGTAACCGTAACCGCGCCTAGCAAACGTACCGTTTCGATTAAAAGTGAAGCCAGATGACGGTTGGCAAATAATCCAGTCAACGTTTTTTTGGCCGCAGCAACGGCTGCGCCACTGAAATAAAAACAACCGATAAATACCAGCACAGCAACGAGGAATAACAGAAAAAACCGCAGGTATTCGGTATTGCTGTAATGATATGGCTTAACCGAAGTAATCTCGGGTTCACGAATCACCAGGGTTGTAGTAACCCCCACCAGCATAGCTAAAGCCATAATCCCATAAGTCATCTGCCAGGCCTGATACAGGTAGGCTTCCGCAGCCGAACCAAACCAGGTCGCAAGATAGAGTGAACCGGCACCGGCAACCAGCATGGCAATGCGATAACCAGCAATATAGGCCGCCGACATCAGCGCCTGTAAATCCGCTTCGGCCGATTCGATACGATAAGCATCAATAACGATATCCTGTGTCGCCGAAGAAAACCCTAACAGCACAGCCGCCAACGCCATCAGTGTTAACTGACTTTCACCGGACTGCGGGTCGACCAACGCCATGCAAAGTATGGCAACAATAACCATCGCCTGCGCGGTCAGCATCCAGGCTCGTCGTCGTCCCATTAACCGGGTCAACCAGGGCAAAGGTAGTTTGTCGACCAACGGCGCCCAGACAAATTTGAATGAGTAGCCCAGCGCCGCCCAGCTAAAATAAGTGACCGTAGCACGTTCAACACCGGCTTCGCGTAGCCATAAACCAAGTGAAGAAAAAATCAGCAATATCGGTATCCCCGCCGAGAAACCGAGAAACAGCATGGTCACTACTCTGGGATGCTTAAAGGCCGCCAGCGTTTCCAGCCAGTCGTGTTGCTGGTTAAGTTGCATTACTACTTACCTCAAAATCATAATCCAGAATTAACGGTGCATGATCGGAAAATCGCTCGTCCTTATAAATACTGGCACTCTGGACGGCTTTTCTCAAACCCG
>JAOUJX010000212.1 GCA_029882955.1 Gammaproteobacteria bacterium | reverse complement strand
TGCTCTTTGCATCGTATATACAGAAGTGGTGCCTCGCGTGCCCCGGCGTATCAATAAAAACCAGATCGCGGCCTGCGAGGGAATAAACATCCAGATCGTTGGCTATATCGACACGAGATTCATCGACAGGGTTGATTTCGCCGTATAGCCGTTTAAAAGGTTCCTCGCCGTAAACCGCCATCGAGCCTGCCACCAGTCGTGAGGGATCGATCATATGCCGAGCACCGCGTGGGTGTACAATGAGTCGGGCCTGCTCGAACAAATCCATCATCGCGCTGACGCCGCCAGCATGATCGAGGTGGATATGGGTTGGTATGACATATTTAACCTGATCGTTACTCACCCCAAGATCAGACATTAGCGCTAGTACATTGGGAATCGAATGAAAGGTGCCGGTCTCGATGATGGCTATTTCATCAGCTTCCTGTATTAGATAAATAGCAGCATACTCGCGCTGTATATAACCCGAGTCCAAGCAGTAAATGCCGCACGATAAATCCTGGTATTCTGCCATGCTGACTATGATTGCCGACTGCTGGCGGCGTGCTCATCCGCTATGTAGAGCCAGGTTTCAATCACGCTGTCAGGATTCAATGACAGGCTTTCGATACCCTGTTCCAGTAGCCATTTAGCCAGGTCGGGATGATCGGAAGGTCCCTGGCCGCAAATTCCAACATATTTGCCCGCAGCATTACAGGCCTCAATAGCCTGCTTGAGCATTTTCATCACGGCAGGGTCGCGCTCGTCGAAGGAGTCGGCCACCAGTCCGGAGTCTCGATCCAGACCCAGTGTCAGTTGAGTCAAGTCATTGGAACCGATAGAAAAGCCATCGAAGTACTCGAGGAACTCATCGGCCAGAATGACATTCGATGGGATTTCACACATCATGATCACTCTGAGTCCATCGACACCCCGCTTGAGGCCGTTTTCATTTAGAACTTGATGCACCGCCTGTGCTTCTTTGAGGGTACGTACAAACGGTATCATGATTTCCATATTCTTCAGTCCCATTTGTTCTCGAACCCGTTTCACCGCCTGGCATTCAAGTTGGAAGCAGGGTTTGAAGTCCTGGCTGATATAGCGTGAAGCTCCTCGGTAACCGAGCATCGGATTTTCTTCAACGGGTTCGAATACAGAGCCACCGATTAAATGGGCATATTCATTCGATTTGAAATCTGATAAACGGACAATAACTTTTTCGGGGGCGAAAGCAGCCGCCAGTGTCGCCATTCCTTCGGTGAGCTTTTCGACAAAGTATTCAACCGGGCTGCCGTAACCGGCAATGCGCTGATTAATTTCAGTTTGTAGTTCGGGTTTCATGCGGTCGAACTCAAGCAGTGCGCGCGGGTGAATACCGATCATTTTACTGATAATGAACTCGAGCCGGGCCAGACCTATGCCCGAGTGAGGTAGTCTGGAAAAACTGAACGCACGTTCCGGATTACCGATATTCATAGTGATTTTAACCGGTATTTCCGGCATTTTGCTGAGTTCGTGTTGTTGATGTTCAAACTCAAGTAATCCCGGATAAACATAACCAGTGTCACCTTCCGCACAGGAAACGGTTATTGCGTCATCATGGGTTAAATCTTTCGTGCATGTCCCTGTACCAACCAACGCCGGAATACCAAGCTCACGCGCAATAATCGCAGCATGGCAGGTTCGACCACCTCGATTGGTGACAATGGCCGAGGCTTTCTTCATGATCGGTTCCCAGTCCGGGTCAGTCATATCGGTGACCAGTACATCACCTTCCTCGATTTGGTCCATCTGCGAAAGATCATCGATCAACTTTGCTCGACCCTGGCCAATGCGGTTACCAACTGCACGACCTTCGATGAGCGGCTGCACCTGCTGCTTCAGGATATACCGGTCGATAACCTGACTGGCCCTCGACTGTACCGTTTCCGGACGAGCCTGAACGATATAAAGTTGTCCATTTTCACCGTCTTTAGCCCATTCGATATCCATCGGTCGTCCATAATGCTTTTCGATCGTAACAGCCATTGAAGCCAATGCAGTTACTTCATCATCGTTGATAGAAAACTGACTTCTATCTGACTCATCAACATTGACAGTCTGGATCGCTTTATGCGGCTCATCGCTATCCGCGTATACCATCTTAATGAGTTTACTGCCGCGTGTTTTTTGCAGGATGCTGCGTTCGGCCTGGCCAAGCGTCTTCTTGTACACATAAAATTCGTCGGGATTAACCGCACCCTGAACGACAGTTTCTCCCAGACCGTAGCTGCTGGTAATGAAAACTACATCTTCAAAGCCGGATTCGGTGTCGATGCTGAACATGACGCCACTGGAAGACAGATCGCTACGAACCATGCGTTGAATGCCCGCAGAGAGCGATACTTCGGCGTGATCGAAACCCTGATGTACTCGATAAGAGATAGCACGGTCGTTAAACAACGAGGCGAAAACCAGTTTTACCGAGTGTAATACCTGGTCAATACCCTTTATATTGAGATAGGTTTCCTGCTGGCCAGCGAAAGACGCGTCGGGCAAGTCTTCTGCGGTAGCCGATGAGCGCACGGCAACTGTCGCCGGATGACCGTTAACCGACATAGCTGCGTAAGCGGTACAGATATCGTCCTGAAAAGACTGTGGCAGAGGAGCATCGATGACCCAGCCCCGGATTTGTTTGCCGATGCGGGCGAGGGCATTTACATCGTCAGTATCCAGCTCGCTCAGTGCCTGCTGAATTCGGTCGGTTAATCCTGCCTCGTGTAAAAAATGATCGAAGGCGGAAGCGGTGGTCGCAAACCCACCCGGCACCGAAACACCCAGGTTACTGAGATTACTAATCATTTCACCAAGCGATGCATTTTTGCCGCCAACCAGTGGGACATCATTCATTCCGAGCATATCTAACGGTAAGATATTGTCTGTCATTAGAGCTTATTTCCGTCACAGGATAAAAGAGGGCAAACTTTAACATAATCGGTCAGCAATTCAGGCTAGAAAATTAAATAACAGGGATTGAATTTTTAATATCTTATTCAATCGTATTTGCGTTCCAACTTGTCTATCATACCCGGTAATATGAATGCAGAAGCACGCCAGGTATTTTTTGTCTCAAACGGAACCGCGATCACCGCTGAAACTCTGGGTCACAGCTTGCTTGCACAGTTTCCATCGCAGAACTTCCGCACCAAAACCATTCCGTTTATCAATACCGAGGATAAGGCGCTGGCAGTACGCGATGAAATCGATCAGGGAATTAACTCGTTAAACGAATTGCCGATTGTTATAGCGACCATGGCCGACCCGGAATTAAAGAAGATCGTAGGCGAGAGCAAAGCACTGATTCTTGATCCTTTTTCTGACTTTTTACCCCGGCTCGAGAAGATACTCGATGTGGAGTCGTCAAATTTGGGAGGGATTTCACATCGGATATCCAACTCGTCTCTATATGAGTCGAGAATCGATGCCATCGACTTTTCCCTCATACATGATGATGGCGGAAAAACTCGAAACTACGACGAATCCGACATCATCCTGATCGGTGTCTCGCGCACAGGCAAGACGCCTAGTTGCCTCTATCTGGCTTTACAGTTTGGCCTGAAAGCGGCTAATTATCCGATAACCGAAGAAGATATGGATTCGGATAATTTACCGGAACCGATAAGACCTTTTAAGGATCGCCTATATGGTTTGACGACCGACGCCAATCGACTGGTCAATATTCGCCAGGAGCGACGACCTAACAGCCGCTATTCATCGATTGAGCAATGTCGATTTGAGTTACGCGCGGCAGAAGAAATGTATCACCGGCACAATATACGATACTTGAATACGACAACAATGTCAGTTGAAGAAATTGCCGCCCGAATCCTTGAAGACACCGGGCTACATCGTCTGGAACATTCGGTTTAAAGATTCATACACGAAAAAAATCACCCGGAGAGCGATGGCTGACCGGGTGATTAATATGAAGCTAGTGACGTAAGCCTGGACAGCTTCCGTTGTCTTTTGGTATCAATTATTGATTGAACGAATTTTCTGTGCCTGAAGACCTTTCGGTCCATCATCAATCTCAAACTCTATTTTTTGACCTGACGTGAGTTTTTTGTAACCATCCATTTCGATGGCAGAGAAGTGTACGAAAATATCAGCATTTTCGTCTTCGTCTGTATTTACAAAACCATAGCCTTTTACATTACTGAACCATTTAACTGTACCGGTAGGCATGTGAAATCCCCTTTCAAATTGCGAAATACAAAAAAAGTGACTCAATTAGATGTAGTTCAATAGTCATTACCAATGCACACTTCGCCAATAAACATGTCAACTAACTATAATCATCTAAATGGTAACGAAATAATGATAATCTAGACTTGAAATAATTCAAGTACATATTATTTATCGGGGACTTAAGGTAAATTAATCAAGATGTCAGATCAGAATTCAAAAAATGATACCGATGATACGGTATTACTGGAGCGGACTCAGCCAAAGCTGAAAAAACCGCCACTATATAAAGTAATATTACTTAACGATGACTTCACACCGATGGAATTTGTAGTGCATGTACTCGAGGCAATATTTGCTCATAACAGAGAAAATGCGACCCGTATCATGCTCAATGTGCACAAAAGTGGGAAAGGAGTGTGTGGTATATACACCAAGGATATAGCAGAAACCAAGGTCACTCAGGTCAATAGTTACTCACGGGAAAATAAGCACCCGTTGCTGTGCGATATGGAGGAGAATTAATTTTTATTAGCTCTCCTAATTCAGTTCTGGATAAATTGTGCAAATATCGCGTTTTTTCTAGCTTAAAAAGTAATTGATTCACTGGGTGAGTATTTGTAACGAATAAAGCGACAAATTTGTAGTCAGATAAGCTATATTTAGTCCATCAGCAAATCCATAATCTGGATCAGACCATGTTAAACAAAGAACTAGAACACTCACTCAACCGGGCTTTCCACGAAGCCAACGAGAAGCGTCACGAATTTATTACAGTAGAGCATTTACTGTTAATGCTACTCGACAATGATTCGGCGGCCGTCGTACTCGAGGCCTGTGGCGGCGATATACAGTTATTGAAAACCGAACTCGAAATATTTGTCGACCAGAATACCCCCCTGCTGCTTGCCGATGAAGACCGGGATACACAACCGACCCTGGGCTTTCAGCGCGTATTGCAACGTGCTTTGTTTCATGTCCAATCATCGGGTAATGGCGAAGTTTCCGGTGCCAATGTTCTGGTAGCGATATTTTCGGAACAGGACTCCCACGCGGTTTATCTGCTGAATAAGCATGGTATCGAACGACTCGATGTGACTAATTATCTATCTCACGGTATCTCTCGAATTAATGATGAAAGTGAAGAAGAGTCATTTGCACACGAAAGCGACAATATTCCAGGCGATGAAGCCCAGGAAAGCGCGCTGGAGAAATTCTCTACCAATCTCAATGAACTAGCTATCAATGGCAAGATTGACCCGCTCATCGGGCGCGATCATGAAATCGATCGACTGATTCAAACACTGTGTCGTCGTCGGAAAAATAACCCTTTACTGGTAGGTGAAGCCGGGGTCGGGAAAACCGCTATTGCTGAAGGACTGGCTCGGAAAATAGTTGAAGAAGAGGTTCCTGAAATATTACTCGACAGCACTATTTATTCCCTGGATCTAGGCGCCCTGGTAGCCGGAACCAAATATCGTGGTGATTTCGAAAAGCGACTGAAAGCAGTGATTTCGCAATTAACGCGTGAGCCTGGTGCGGTTTTATTTATAGACGAAATCCATACCATAATCGGTGCTGGTTCGGCATCCGGTGGTGTTATGGATGCTTCTAATCTGATTAAACCGGTACTGGCCAATGGTGATATCAAATGTATCGGCTCGACTACTTATACCGAATTTCGCGGCGTTTTTGAAAAAGATCGTGCGCTGGCCCGGCGCTTTCAAAAGATTGATGTTCCTGAGCCGAGTGTCGAAGAGTCTTATCAAATTCTGAAAGGCCTTAAGTCGCGTTTCGAAGAGCATCACAACGTAAAATACACTTTACCAGCGCTTCGAAAAGCTACCGAGCTAGCATCACGATATATTAACGATCGCCATTTACCGGATAAAGCAATTGACGTGATCGATGAAGCGGGTGCTAAACGCCGCCTGGTTCCCGAAAAGCAACGCAAAAAAACAATCGGAATTCACGATATCGAAAATGTTGTGGCTAAAATTGCCCGCATTCCGGCCAATACCGTCAGTACCAACGATCTCGAAATGCTTAAATATCTCGGTAAAAACCTGTCTCGGGTTGTGTTTGGCCAGGAACAGGCGATTAATGCGTTAGATGCCGCGATTAAAATGTCACGTTCCGGACTTGGCAGAGAGTCGAAACCAATCGGATCATTTTTATTTTCAGGTCCGACCGGTGTTGGTAAGACTGAAGTATGTCGCCAGATAGCTAAAATTATGGGCATCGAATTAATTCGTTTCGACATGTCTGAATATATGGAGCGACATACAGTGTCGCGCTTAATTGGCGCACCTCCAGGATACGTTGGTTTCGATCAAGGTGGCCTGCTCACCGAAGAAATCAACAAACACCCTCACTCTGTGGTGTTACTTGACGAAATCGAAAAAGCTCACCCGGATGTCTTTAACCTGTTGTTGCAGGTAATGGACAGCGGAACATTGACTGATACCAACGGTAGAAAAGCGGACTTTCGTAATGCCATTCTGGTCATGACCACTAATGCCGGGGCGGAGATGATGAGCCGTGCATCGATGGGTTTTACCCTGCAGGATCATACTCTCGATTCGGGTGAGGCGATTAAAAAGACGTTTACACCAGAATTTAGAAATCGACTCGACGCCGTAATACAGTTTAAGGCGCTCGATACCAAGGTCATACTCAATGTGGTGGATAAGTTTCTGATCGAACTCGAATCTCAGCTAGAGGCTAAAAAAGTCAGTATGACTATCACCGACCGCGCCAGACGACTGCTAGCCGAAAAGGGCTACGACCCGAAGATGGGCGCCAGACCTATGGCTCGAGTGATTCAGGATGAAATA
>JAOUJX010000560.1 GCA_029882955.1 Gammaproteobacteria bacterium | reverse complement strand
GCGCTTCCCGTAACCTTAAAGTTTGATGACCTGAGAAAAATACCGGGAGAACTCTGGAAAAAAGACCAGTTTAGCTATCAACTCGATACCAGTATTAACATAAAATTACCGGTAATCGGACTTTATACGATCCCGTTTTCGAAAAAAGATACGCTTCCCGTTCCGAAATTGCCGAGTATACAGATCAAGAATTTAAACGTGACTGACCTGAGTCTGACTACTGCAAAAATCGTCGCCGAAGTCGAGATCGATAATCCCAACAATTTTAACCTCGGCCTCAGCAATTTTAATTATCGTCTCAACATTAACCAGGAAACCTGGGGCGAAGGCACGAGTTCAAAACCAGGATCGATCCCCAAAAAAGGCAAAGGAACTATCCAGATTCCGCTGCAGCTCGATTTAGTGAATATGGGTAAGACCGCCTATAAACTGCTTAGTAGTAAAGATAACCTTGACTATCAGATGGTCGGCGGTGTCACGCTGGACACCGGTATCGACTTATTACGCCAATACGAAATGCCCTTGAATATTAAGGGAACAACTTCTTTTTGATACCATCTGTCAAATCGATACAGTCTGTAGGCGGATACTATAATTTTCCCAGTGTAATGGTGTTAGTATAGCCGGGTGTATTTTGTTATCATTTTCAACAGCAGTAGCTTTTTCCTGAACCAACCTCAGAATAACTACATTATTATTAATCGGGAGCATTTAAGATAAACGGCAGCACCATACTAATTAATCTGATTGGTGGGGTCGCCCTACTATTGTGGGGCCTGCGCATGGTGCGCATCGGCATCACAGACGCCTGGGGTAGCGAAGTACGTAGTGCGCTGGGTGCCAGTCTATCAAATCGATTCAAAGCCTTTTTCGCCGGTCTCGGCATCACCGTATTATTACAAAGCAGTAGTGCGACCGCATTACTAACTTCCTCTTTTACCGGGCAGGGGCTGCTCAGGACAGCCCCCGCACTGGCGGTATTACTCGGCGCTGATGTTGGTACAACCATCGTCGCGCAGATTTTAACCTTCGACCTGTCAGTCTTATCTCCTTTTCTAATTGCGATCGGGGTTGCCATGTTCACCTACTCCGATGGTGGACGCACTCGCGACCTGGGCCGACTGGCACTTGGCATCGGCATGATGCTACTGGCACTAAAATTAATTCTTGCAGCTTCGACGCCGATGCGCGAGTCAGACCTGATCCAGAGCATCTTCGGTGCGCTCGGAGACGATTTAATACTCGCAATTATTTTTTCGGCAATTATTGCCTGGCTGGCCCACTCGAGCCTGGCGACCGTGTTACTGGTCATCACTCTGGCCAGTACCCAGGCACTCGATATGACGGTCGCTTTTGCTTTTATACTTGGCGCCAATATCGGCGGTGCGATACCGCCATTTATCGCAACCCTGGGCGCTTCCAGCAGTGCACGCCGTCCACCGCTAGGCAATCTAATATTTCGCATTTGTGGTGTATTGATCGCTTTACCCTTAATTCATTACCTGGCCAATTGGCTTAGCCAGTTCGACATCAGCGATGCCCGGCAAATTGCTAACTTTCATATGGCATTTAATATCGCATTGGGCATTCTGTTTCTGCCGTTGATCAATCGTATGGCCAACTTAACCCGTCGCCTAATTCCCGATGAGGAAAACGAGACCGATGAGTTCAAGCCCATGAGCCTCGACAAGTCGTCGCTGGAAAACCCTCAGGTCGCACTGGTTAATGCCGAGCGTGAAGTCCTGCGTATGGGTGAGGTGGTCG
>JAOUJX010000559.1 GCA_029882955.1 Gammaproteobacteria bacterium | reverse complement strand
AAAGTAGCGGGTAACCTTGCCGAACGAAGGCAGAAAATCGTTCTGTGGATCTTCGGCATTGATACGAAACTCCATCGCAAATCCGCGCCGTTTTACATCTTTTTGTTTGATGCTTAACGGTTCGTTGGCGGCAATGCGGATTTGCTCCTGTACGATATCGATACCGGTAATCATCTCTGTGACGGGATGCTCCACCTGCAGACGGGTATTCATCTCCATAAAGTAGAAATCATCGTTCTCGTCGAGCAGAAACTCCACCGTACCGGCATTGGCATAGCCGACCGCCAGGGCTGCCTGTACCGCCAATTCACCCAGATGTTTGCGTTGCTTGTCATTCAGTTGTGGAGATGGGGCTATCTCTACCAGCTTTTGATGTCTGCGCTGGATAGAGCAGTCACGTTCAAACAGATGTACCGCATTACCATGGTGGTCGGCGAGGATCTGAACCTCGATATGGCGTGGGTTATCGATGCACTTTTCCAGGAATACCTCGGCACTGCCAAAGGCCTTGGTGGCCTCGGATATGACCCTGTCATAGTTTTTTACCAGTTCCTTTTCACTTTCGCAACGGCGTATCCCGCGCCCGCCACCGCCGGAGGTAGCCTTCAGCATGATCGGGTAACCAACGACTTTGGCTAGTTTTTTTGCCTCGGTAACATTTTTCAGGTTGCCTTCACTGCCAGGCGTGACTGGTATGCCGGCCTTGATCATCGCTGTACGGGCCTCGATCTTGTCACCCATACTGCGTATTACATCGGAGGTTGGGCCGATGAAGCGTATGCCACGTCGGGCACAGATCTCGGCCAACTCAGGGTTTTCTGACAAAAAGCCATAGCCGGGATGGAGGGCGTCACAACCGGTTTCTACCGCTATATTGACCAGTCGATGGGCATTCAGGTAGCCGGCAATATTATCCGGCCCCAGGCTGTAGGCCTCATCGGCCTTTTTTACGTGCAGGGCATTACGATCAGCCTCCGCATAGACTGCCACCGAACGGATATCCATTTCGGCACAGGCCCGGGCTATGCGTACGGCGATTTCGCCTCGATTGGCGATAAGTATTTTGCTAAGCAAATATCCGGCCCCGAATGAGTTAAACTACGAGTTTCCAGAACTCATTTGAGACCACCCCCCTGTCAGTGTCAAGGTGGTGCGAAGCTCGCTGAACCTGCAGGGAAAAAACTTGGAAAATGCGAGATTTATCACTGTTTTACTTTGACAGAATGATTGTCTGGCTATATCATTGCGCGCTTATGTTAATGGAGCTACCCGCCAGCTTTGACCCGTATCGGGCCGCGACTGCCAACGAGGTGATAAAAAACCGCTTTGTCAGCCCGGACTTTGAACGCCTGAAGCAATCCGTTTTAAGCATTGGCGATAGTCCCCTGGATGTTGAACTGGCATTTTCTACCGATACCGCCGGACGCAGCTATCTAAAAGGTATAGTAAGTCTGACAGTGGAACTGGAATGTCAGCGCTGCCTGCAGGGTAAGCCCGAACCATTAACCGCACACCTGGATCTGGTCCTGCTGCGACACGAAGGCCAGATAGAGCGATACGAAGGAGAATCCGAGCCCGTTCTGATTGAAGACGACGGCCTGGACCTGCGGACATTGCTTGAAGATGAATTGATTTTGGCTCTGCCTATAATCGCCATGCATGATGAAGATTGTCAGCCATGGCAGGATGAGACAGAGTTAGAGATAGATGATGCCGAGTCTGAGCCAGAGCGAGAGAATCCTTTCGCGATGCTGGCCCAGTTAAAG
>JAOUJX010000558.1 GCA_029882955.1 Gammaproteobacteria bacterium | reverse complement strand
GACAGGGTTGTTTCGGGTTATATCTGGGTGATGATAAATCTGCCTGGGAAGCCTACGATGCGACTTCTTTAGTCAAAGCAGGCGCCAAAGTGAGCGATATTTTAATCGATCAGGGCGACGCCGACGAGTTTTTACACGAAGGCCAGTTATTACCGGAAAACTTTGAAGCGGCCTGTGCCGAACAAGGGCAGTCCTGCACCATTCGCATGCAACCTGGCTATGATCATAGCTATCATTTTATTGCCAGTTTTCTGGGCGAGCATTTTGCTTTTCATGCGAAGTATCTGAAGGCTTAGCCTGAATGGCACTATCTGCCTGGATAGTGCCATTCGAAATTAATCCCTTCCCTGTAATTCCCTGATTGTCTGACTTTTCTTCACTGCCCCAGCGACCTGACTCAGAGCGTCTTTTATCGCCCCCGGTGCACACATGATGCTTAAAAAAGTCGCTCCAGTGTCGCTTGACATCATGGGTAAATGCGGCCAGCTGATTGCGATACGAAAACGGCCGTATAGTGCTTCGACCTCGTTTCCATAAACCAGCAATTCGTAGGGCAAATGCGCTGTGTGCCGGGGTGAGCTTTTGTCGATTCGGCTCATAATGTATTGGTCAGAGCTACAGTCGTCGGCGTCTTTACCACCCAGACCTACACCGAATAGTGTCATTTGTTTGCCTTCGGTGTCCTTACCCAGGTTGAGTCGATATACTTTACTGGTACCATTTGTGCCTTCACTCAGATAACTCTCGATTTGATCGACAGCCGCTTTATGGCTTGCCTGACCAATAAGTAGGCTGGGGTCGTCAAAATACTCCATCATAAATGTGTAGTGATAATCGCGCATATCAGACTCGGATAGTTTTTTATCGCCGGTTCCGAACTCGCTTTTAGCATTGAAAGCCGAAGCCAGTGTGTCGCTTACCGACTGTAAATTAGTGGCCATGCGGTAGCTGTTCGACCAGTACCTGGGGTTGGTGTAGGCTACCTGAATTTCGTTCTCAAGCTCGGTGATGGCGATGCGTAAAGCGCCACCATAGCCTCCGCGTTCTGATTTGGTGGCTGTACTTCTTAGCTCATCATTGGTGAAAACGATTATGCTGGCTTTTGCATAGGGGGAGTATTCACCCAGTATCTCGAAACCGGCCGATGTCAGCCTATTTCGAGTGCTTTCTATTATTTCATCGAAGCTATTACCATCCGCAGTAGCGAGTACAAAGGGTTTTACCTGAGTGTCGGCCTGCAGTTTGAAACTGATTAAAACAAGCATAATACTGAGGAAGGGTATTAATGTAATGCGTCTGAATATCATGGTATTTCATCTCGGACAGTATAGGTCGATTAACCATAGTTAAGACGCTGGTTGCTGTACATACCCGCTTGGCAGGGTGCCCGTTGAATTATTCCCTATCTTTAGTAATAGTATTCGACTTCTGGCATGGGCCGAAATTAAGCAAGAATTTAAGGAGTCACAAATGAACCAGGCAGTCAGCCATGAATTACTCGACGTCGTCGACGAAAACGATATCGTCGTCGGTGTTAAAACCCGTGGCGAAATCCACGCCAAAGCCCTAATGCATAGAGCCGTGCATATCCTGGTTTTCAATTCGCAGGGTGAACTTTTTATTCAGAAACGGGCGATGACTAAAGATGAAAATCCGGGGCAGTGGGATAGTTCGTCTGCCGGTCATGTCGATAGCGGAGAGACTTATCTACAATGTGCGATCCGGGAACTGAAAGAGGAACTTGGCGTAGACCCGAAGCAGGCACTGGA
>JAOUJX010000211.1 GCA_029882955.1 Gammaproteobacteria bacterium | reverse complement strand
AAAGACCAGTCCGGGTATCGGTCGCATTCTGGCGCTAACCATTCTGTATGAGATTGGTGCTATCGAACGTTTTGAGACCTTACAGCAGCTCATAGGTGTTATAAGTCTTTGTGCGTTAAGTTGTTCTGGCGATTGTCTAAAATAACGCGCCAATGCAATGACTGCGTTCAAATAAGTTTGGTGGGTGCGAACCGAATAGCCACGTTGGCGCATGGGTTAGCCGGTTCAGGGGGAAGTAGCTGATTTTATTAGTTCGCGCAGAGTATCCCAGATTATCTCAAACTCGATTTTAATCTCTTCCCATTTCTCGTCACTGGTTTGCTTTAGCTGCTCGAAGCGTTGATTGGCGATTTCAAATTTTAAATGCAGTTCATCGATTCGAGTGTAATATTCCAGTTGCAGATTGGCTTCCAGCTTATCGGCCTTTGTTCTGAGATCGGCTATTTCTAATTTTAAGTCGTTAAGCTGGGCCTGAATCTTACTTTCATAAGTTTCTCTTAAACTCATACTGATTCTCCTTAACAAGACTATTAACTTCGATCTGAATCAGTTTGCCCTGCAATGACCTGGAAATCTGATCAAAGAAGCTTTGCCAATTATCTTTTTTAATTTCTCGGGTTTGCATCGTTTTCTCCTTCCTTGCTTCGGCGATTGAAGTATATTTGCTAATTTAGGTGAGTTTGAACCAAACGGAGTTGATAACAGTCAATTAAATGACCTATTCTATTTACAGGATTGTTAACTTGCTTTAAGCCAGCAATCTATGCGGGACTCTATCCAGCGGCTGGCTGCAATCAAGTCCAGGATTTTAAATTAGACCTGGAATATATTTACGCTTAAACGGATAGCCTGATGGGGAAACATGGCTGAATCGCGTTTCAAACGATGGCTCCATGGCATACGCTGGTTTTTTCAGCAGACTCTATTGGGTCGAGCGCTGGGGTTCGCCAGTTTACCGTTGCTACTCCTGGGTCTTGCTTTTTACAATCCCCACTACCATCCACCGATCTTCGACGCCCAGGTACACTACAATCAAGAGTCCTGGAAGCGAGTGCGGGTGGAAGCCATCATCAACGGTGTCGAAGAAATGAATATCCCCTGGTTGCTGGTCGGCAGTACACCCAATTTGGGGACCTGGAAACTGTGGGAGGCTGATCCGGACCGGGTCATTCCCATGCTGGTGCCGTATGACATCCGCGAGGACCGTTTTCACTGGCACGAAAATCCCGACATCATTCAGTTCATCGAATACGAAATCAGTCACCGGCCCTACCGGGGCATTGGCGAGTTCCACCTTTATGATGCCCAGGCTGACTCCCATGTGGTGCGCCGCATGGTCGAGCTGGCGACGGAGGGCAATCTGGTTCTGCATGCCCGCTCCGATCCGTCCGCTTTGCACCAGTTGTTTAGCATGGCACCCTCACTGCGTATTCTATGGGCGCATGCCGGGGTTGATGCAAAGCCGGATGAGATCAAAAAAATGCTGGGGCGTTATCGAAACCTCTGGGTAGAAATTTCACACCGCCGCGATATCGCCCCGAGCGGCAAGCTAAAGCCCGAGTGGGAAGCACTGATGCTGCTATACCCTCGCCGCTTCATGCTTGGTAGCGGTACTTACAGTAGCGGCTACTGGTACAAGGTACGCAGCTACGTGGCCGAATACCGGGACTGGCTGGAAGATCTGCCGGACGAAGTCGCCGAGCGCATTGCCTATCGTAACGGACTGGATCTGTTCCAGATAGAATACCCGGCGTCGAGTGATTTGAAGTAATCTTTATATTTAAATGCCTACTTATAAGAGAATGTTATTATCATCGCTCCGCTTCTGAGGATAAAAGGAAATGCCTTACTACAACGATTTAAGACCAGCAGATGATTTCAAACGCCGGGATTACGAGCTGATCTTTCCGGGTATGACACTGATAGAAAAGCAGCGTACGATCGCCGGGTTGCTGGAGCTAAAACAGGATCTCGATAGTTCAATCGCGCCTCGACGCACAGAAACAAACCTGATTATCGCCAGCTGGAATATAAAAGAGTTTGGTCACACCAGCCAGCGTATACCGGAATCGTATTTTTATATTGCTGAAATTCTGTCCTGTTTTGATTTAATCGCTGTGCAGGAAATCAAAACCTCCCTTGATGATCTACGTATCATTATGCGCCTGCTTGGCGATGACTGGGGCTATCTGGTCAACGATATTACCGAGGGTGATTCGGGTAATTCGGAGCGCAGCTGTTATATATTTAATAAAACACGTGTGCAGTTGGCCGGCCTGGCCGGCGAGATCGTACTTTGGGACGACCTCACGCAAATTTCTCGTATCAAACAGCTTAAACGGACTCCTTACATCACCGGCTTTACGGCTGGCTGGAAGACATTTGCAATGATTAATCTACATTTGCATCCTGGCAAAAACCCGCACGATGTCAGCCTTCGCAGGGAAGAGGTTTCACTACTACTCAAGGCGCTGGCGGAAAAGAAAAGAAGAGATCGACTATGGAGCGAAAACCTGGTCTGTGTTGGTGATTTTAATTTTTACAACGGTGCAACCAGGGATGACCCGGCCATACAGATGATTGCAGATGCCGGATTCAGGGAGGTTAGCAGTCTGATCGGAGTTGATACCAACGCGTCGCAAACCGACGCCTACGATCGATTTTTCCTGAGTCAAAACGAATATTTTACTCTTGGACAAAATTCAGCCGGGCTGGAGAACGGTGGCGTGTTCAACCCCTTCGACTCCGTGTTTAAAACCGGTGAAGAGTCAGTTTATGCCGACTATATGATAAATGACTACAGTGGTTCCAGAGATATGACCGATCCCGTCAACCAGAGTAAATATTTCCATCATCCGTGGCGAAAAAATCAGATATCGGACCATTTCCCGATCTGGTTTGAACTCATCGTCGACTCTTCTCCCGTATTTCTGGAGCGAAATTTACAGGGTTTTGAGACCTGACCTCGACATTTTCCGCAAAATACCTTAAAGTGCGCGCCCTTTGGCGCTTGTTGTCCCACGCCTTCTGCTATTCCGCTATTTTTTGAACTTTCAGGAACACTCCCTTTGATCTCCACCGCTAACATCACTATGCAGTTTGGCGCTAAGCCCCTGTTTGAAAACATCTCCGCCAAATTTGGTAACGGCAACCGCTATGGCCTGATCGGCGCCAATGGTTGCGGTAAGTCGACCCTGATGAAAATCCTCAGTGGTGAGCTGGCGCCGACTTCCGGTAATGTTTCTGTTACGCCCGGCAACAAGCTGGGTACCCTAAGTCAGGATCAGTTTGCATTTGAAGAGCACAGCGTTATCAATACGGTCATTATGGGTGACATTGAATTATGGAAAGTGAAGCAGGAACGCGATCGCATTTACTCGCTACCTGAAATGTCAGAAGAAGACGGAATGAGAGTCGCAGACCTGGAGTCGGAGTTTGCCGAAATGGATGGCTATAGCGCCGAAAGCCGTGCCGGAGAAATTCTGCTGCAGGCCGGTATCGAGGAAGCCTTGCATTTTGGCCTCATGAGCCAGGTCGCGCCCGGCTGGAAGTTACGCGTATTGCTGGCGCAGGCCCTGTTCGCGGATCCCGAAATTTTGCTGCTGGACGAGCCGACTAACAACCTCGATATTCATACCATTAACTGGCTTGCTACAGTGCTGAACCAGCGCAAGTCGACCATGATTATCATCTCGCACGACCGGCATTTTCTCAACTCTGTGTGCACGCATATGGCCGATATCGATTATGGCGAGTTACGTGTTTATCCCGGTAATTACGAGGCCTTCATCGCTGCTTCATCGCTGGCTCGCGAACAGCTGCAAAGCTCGAACGCAAAAAAGACAGCCGAACTTGCCGAGCTACAGCAATTTGTAGACCGTTTTTCAGCCAATGCTTCGAAGGCCAAGCAGGCGACATCTCGAGCGCGAAAGATGGAAAAAATCAAACTCGACGAAGTCATCGCATCAAGCCGGGCGACACCATTCATCACTTTAAAGCAGGAAAAAAAGCTTCATCGACAGGCACTGGTGCTGGAAAACCTGACCCACGGTTTTGAAGATGAAATACTATTCAGCGATTTTGACTTAATCCTGGAGGCTGGTGCCCGGCTTGCAGTCATCGGTGAAAATGGCGTTGGTAAAACTACTTTTTTACGTTGCCTGATGGATCAGATCAAAGCTAATGCCGGTGTGATTAAATGGTCGGAAAATGCCAGTATCGCCTATTGCCCTCAGGACAGTACTAACGACTTTGATAACGATCTCAATGTATTCGACTGGATGTCGCAATGGCGTAAACCCAAACACGACGAAATTATGGTACGCAGTATCCTCGGGCGTTTACTGTTCAGCGCTGATGATTATAAAAAGAAAGCCAGCGTTTGTTCTGGTGGTGAAAAGAACCGCTTACTCTTTGGTAAGTTAATGATGTCGGATGCCAATGTATTAATTCTCGATGAGCCAACCAATCACCTGGACATGGAGTCTATCGAAGCGCTTAATCAGGCACTGGCCAAATACGACGGTACCATTATTTTTGTCAGCCACGACCGGGAATTTGTCTCGTCGCTGGCTACACGCGTGGTTGAAATCAAAGACCAGCAAGTGATTAATTTTCAGGGGACTTACAATGAGTACCTGGCAAGTCAGATGGAAGCTTTCAAGGTCGCTTAAATTTATCGGAGGAGTCGGCGTCAGACCTGACCCCGACCCTCCCTACGGTTAAGTTCAGGTAATTTAAGCACATTTCTTCAGTTCGCTACTTTCCTGATTGATACCGTTCAACTCCTCAACATTAGACCTGGAAGGGCGAACTAAAGCGGTTGATACCTTGCGAAGATTTTTCTCGCGTCGCGCACTCAATGAGTTAAGTGAAATTAAACCGGAGCGTAAATCATCGACATCAATCTGGATGAGGCCGATATCTTTCAATAAATATTCACTCATGCTGGATATCACCCTGATATCTTCACGCTCCCGGGCGGCTACTATAGATTGGTCGATATAAGCCTTTACGGCACTTTTCAATTTACCCAATAGAGTGATGAACACATTCGCCCGAATCTCTCCGTTTCTATCATCATGCACAGCATAATCCGAAGCAAACTTATCGACAAACTTTTGGTTAATGCCATTTCCTGTGTTGGCATCGACAATGGAAGCCACTGCTATACTCATGATGTTCATTTTAGTTTTCCTCACTAATTTAAATGGATAAACCTGTTGTTACGTAGCTAATATATGGCTAATATTTCCGATTAACAAACGATGGTTTTTACTTTACGGATTAGATTATCTAAACTCACATGTCATTATTACCACCGCTAAATTCTCTACGTGCTTTCGAAGCTACAGCACGTCATTTAAGCTTCAGTAAGGCCGCCGACGAGCTTAATGTGACACCGGGGGCTATTAGTCAGCAGATCAGGACACTTGAAGAATTTCTGGATATCAAATTATTTAAACGCCTTAATCGAACCATCATACTCACTGATTCCGGGCAGCTATTTCAGCCATTACTGGCGGAGGGATTTGGCAGTATTACCGAAGCTGTCGAACTGGTCCGCAAGCATCAGGACGATGCCCCGTTAACGATTACTTCGGCACCATCGTTTATCTCGAAATGGCTGATTCCTCGCCTGTGCAAATTTCAGGCGACATACCCGGATATCGATGTCCGCATTGATGCCTCCGGTCGGCTAGTCGATTTCGTACGCGAGGATATCGATGTGGGTATCCGCTTTGGCACGGGTGAGTATCCCGACTTATATTCGGTTTATTTATTTTCGTTCGATTTAATCCCGGTTTGCAGCCCTTCTTTGATCAAACCCGGTCACACCCTGACTAACCCCAAAGACCTTCGTCATTACAGCTTACTGCACAGTAATTATGTTGAGGTAGACTCAAGCTGGCCTGACTGGGAAATGTGGCTGGCAACCGCAGGGGTAGATGATATCGATACCAGCCACGGTATTTTCTTTAACCAGTCTGAGATGATCATCGAGGCTGCACTCGAAGGACAGGGGGTCGCTTTAGTCGCCAGTGTTATGGCTGCCGATGAAATAGCCGCCGGACGCTTAATCCAGCCCTTCGAAACACGCTTGCCTGTTCGGCTGTGTTACCATTTAGTGTCTAGTGAACAGAAAGCAAACAATCCGAAGGTGACCGCGTTCCGTGACTGGCTGCTAGCAGAGAGTGCTTATCTGCGTGAGGCTGAGAACCAGGCAACACGCTAAAGCGAGTTTCGCCGGATTAATTGATCCCACCTCTTTCATTTTAAACCGCAGCCGGTAAAATCCCCGCTCCATTTAATTTCCAACGCCTGGCTTCATGCCCAAATACCTGTTCGATATCCCCAGTCCAACCGCCGGAACTTTTCTGCGCCTGGGCCAACTTTATGGCAGTAGTCGTAGCCTGTTACTCGCCGAGCGTGTCGCCGAATTCAAGGGATTGTCGGTCATTGTCTGTAGCGATATGGCCGATGTTGATTTGATCGAACAGGAAATTGCGTTTTTCAGTCATCAAAAGCCGGAGGTTGTCCGTTTTCCCGACCTCGAAACCCTGCCCTACGATCAGTTTTCGCCGCACCAGGACATAATCTCGGAGCGTATTAAATGCCTGGCGACACTGGCATCGGCAAAACAGGGGTTATTGATACTACCAATTACGACGTTGCTGCAAAAGGTCTCCCCTCCAGAGTTCATCTATGCGCGAAGCCTGGCTCTCAAGGTCGGCGATATTAATGAACCTGTCGAACTCAGAGAGAAACTAATACAGTACGGGTATAGAAATGCTACCCAGGTTCAGGAGCATGGTGAGTTCGCGGTTCGTGGTTCAATACTCGATCTATTTCCGATGGGGAGCCGAAACCCTTTTCGACTGGAATTCTTCGATAACGAGCTGGAATCAATCCGTAGCTTCGATGTCGAGAGTCAACGATCACTGCAAAAACTCGACCAGGTCAATTTACTACCAGCTCAGGAATTTCCACTCGACGAGGAAGGCATTAAGACTTTCCGCCTTAATTTTCGCGAATGCTTCGATATCGACCCTAACACCTGCCCGGTATATGCCGATATTTCGCAAGGCATTT
>JAOUJX010000210.1 GCA_029882955.1 Gammaproteobacteria bacterium | reverse complement strand
AGATATCCGGGTAACGCGTATCCGGACCCAGTTCCAGTTCACCGAAATAACGCTCGCGTAAACATTCTTCAAAGCTGACGGGCTGTTCGCAGGCCAGGTGCTGATAAACAATTTCTGCGGTTTCTCTTGTTCGTTTAAAATCCGAGCTGAAAATACGAGTGGTTACTGGCAAGACGTTGTTGTTAATACTTGCTGATACCTGATGGCGACCTTTTTCGCTAAGCCCGTAATCATTCAGTCCATTGTCCGGGTGACTGACAATTATGCCAGCGGTGTTCGCTTCACTTTGACCATGACGCATGACAAAGTAACGGTTTTTTAGTGGTGGTAAGACGATAGGATTTACCATGACAGGTACTCGGCTACATAGTCAGGTATTGCATCGGCTGGTGCGAGATCCAGTACCCGTTTCGGTGAGAGAGGCTTTAATTGCTCTCGATGGATGCCATTTGCTATCAGGCAGGTATCCAGTCCAGCATTATATCCACCGCGAATATCGGTTTCGAAGGCATCGCCGACAGCCAGTATCTGTGAGGCAGGCAGGTTCAGCAAGGCTAATGCTTGAGTGTAAATCGGGGCAAAGGGTTTACCATGGTACTCGATTCGGCTACCTCCCAGTTCGTCATATCGCTTTGCCAGCGCGCCGGCAGAGATGCCAGCTTCACCACCGCGTATTGCAACCAGATCGGGATTAGCGCATATCATCGGAATATTACGGCGAGCTGCGGTGGCTAATAATGATTCACTGGCCCGGGTGGTAGAGGGATTACCCGTAGGTGCCCCGGTATTAAGAATGATATCCGCCTGTTCGATATTATCGATCCAGTTCAAATCCAGTCCATCGAGTAAACCCCGACTGCGTAGCGGTCCGAGATAATACGCCTTTTTGTCCTTTAAGGAGCCGTCATCTATCGCTTCAAGCATTGCATACCAGCTGAGTTCTCCTGAACTGAGTACCGAGAGATAAAGCTCCGGTCCGATACTGAGCCGCTGTAACTCTTTCGCAACAGTTCGGTTTCGGCGAGCCGCGTTGGATAAAATAATTACTTTTTTGCCCCGGTTGCGTAGTTCCTTCAGGCAATCCAGCGTATGAGGGTAAAGCTGGTGACCGTCGTGCAGTACTCCCCACGCATCGATAAGGTAGCCGTGGTAACGACTATGGATTTCCTTAAGACCCGATAATAATTTAATACTGGTGCTGGTGGCTGTTTTCAAAAGTATGAGTGATACAGTTCTTGATGATGGCGTTATTCTGAGGTATTGTGGCCTCCGTTACAATTTGGACAAGCTGTAACGGAAATGTAATATTTATAACAAATAAAGTCCATTGCCATAATAAATAATCCCAGGAGGTGTTTCTCGTGCCACGTTCTATATCAAGTACATTGAAGTTTTTTCTAGCGCTCGTCGCTTTTTCTTTTTCTTTCTCGGTTAATGCCGCCGAATGTCCTCGTGGCACTCTGGATAGCCAGTATTGCGACCGCGATGGCGATCAGGTTGCCGATCTACCGCTTGATGCGAGTCAATGGGTCAATCCCGATACGTTGATTTTTGCATACACACCGGTCGAAGACCCTGCGGTCTATGCCAAGGTCTGGGACGGGTTCATCGATCACATGTCGAAAACTACCGGTAAGAAAGTCATGTTTTTCCCTGTGCAATCGAATGCCGCGCAAATAGAAGCGATGCGGTCGGGGCGTTTACATGTCGCTGGTTTTAATACCGGCTCGAACCCCCTGGCGGTCAGCTGTGCGGGTCTAGTCCCATTTGCGATGATGGCTTCCGATGACGGCTCCTTCGGCTACGAGATGGAAATTATCGTACCTGCCAGTAGTGCAATTCAAAACCCGTCGGAAATTAAAGGTAAGACTCTGGCACTGACTTCGCCAACATCGAATTCGGGCAATAAGGCCCCGTCGGCGTTACTGAAATCAGAATTCGGTCTGGTCAAGGATCAGGATTTCAAAACCACCTTTTCCGGCAAGCACGATAACTCGGTGCTTGGCATCGCCAACAACGATTACGAAGTCGCGGCGGTTGCCAATTCGGTACTTAACAGAATGATTAAGCGCGACGTAATTAAAGCCAGCCAGATTCGCTCTATTTATAAATCGCAAACCTTTCCCACGACGGGTTATGGTCATGCACATAACCTCGATCCGATGTTGGTAGCGAAAATAAAGGAAGCATTTTTTACCTTTGAATGGGAGGGTTCCGACTTAAAGAAAGAATTTAAGAAAGAAGGTAAGTTTATTTCCATCCGGCATAAGAACGACTGGGCAGTGATTCGCAAAATTGATTCCGCTAATGGCGTCAGTTACGCCTGCAAATAAGCAATAACTCGCAATCGGCGGAGGCCTTTATCGGCCTCCGGCGACATTCATCTATTCACTCTGGAGTCTGACGATGCTGCGCATCGATAATTTAACCAAGCGCTACAAAACCGGTGATACCGCGCTTAAATCTGTCGATCTCGAAATTCCCAGGGGGCAGGTGCTCGCGTTGATAGGGCCATCGGGAGCCGGCAAGAGCACGCTGATTCGCTGTGTTAACCGGCTGGTAGAACCGACCGAAGGTAAGGTTTCCCTCGATGGTCTGGAGTTGACTACATTGGGCACCGGTGAGTTACGCAGGGCCCGTCGACGAATGGGCATGATCTTTCAGGAGTACGCGCTGGTCGAGCGTCTCTCGGTGATGGAAAACGTACTCTCGGGTCGATTGGGTTATGTCAGTTTCTGGCGTAGTTTTACCCGCCGCTTCCCACAGGAAGATGTCACCGAAGCCTATCGGTTACTGGAACGGGTAGGGCTTGATCATATGGCCGATAAGCGTGCCGATGAACTCTCCGGGGGGCAACGTCAACGCGTCGGAATCTGCCGTGCGCTGATTCAAGACCCGGCATTGTTATTAGTCGATGAACCGACAGCGAGTCTCGATCCGAAAACCTCGCGGCAGATCATGCGCCTGATTTGCGAGCTATGTGCCGAGAGAGATCTGGCCGCGATTATCAATATCCACGATGTATTGCTGGCGCAAATGTTTGCTCGCCGCATTGTTGGCTTGCAACTGGGCGAAATCGTCTACGACGGCGATCCCGATGGTCTTACAGCGGATAAGTTAACCTTGATATACGGCGAAGAAGACTGGGAAGCTACCATCGAAAAAGTCGACGACGAAGATGATGAAAGCTCCGTCGAAGCGGAACTCGAGGCAGCTCTGTGAGCGAAAACAGCGCATTCACCCGCGGCTGGAAGCGCCCACCTTTGATTGCCAGTCCCTGGTTACGCTGGGGATTACTGATCGGTGGAATGGTTTATCTGGTACTCGCGTTTGGCACGCTGGACGTGAACTGGGATCGTGTTTCAGCTGGATTGCCGCGTGCGCAGCGCTTTTTGGGCTCATTTTTCCCACCCGATTTTACCTCACGCTGGGAAGATATTTATATCGGTATCTTCGAGAGCCTGTGGATGACGGTGGTTTCAACCGTGGTAGGTATCGCTGTTTCCATCCCGGTCGGGCTTGGCGCTGCGCGTAATCTATCATCACGCCCGGTATACCTGTTCTGCCGAGGCGTGCTCGCGGTCTCGAGGACATTCCCGGAAATTATACTGGCCTTATTCGCGGTTAAATTATTCGGCTTTGGTCCCTTTGCCGGGATTATTGCTTTGTCGATTGCCACTATCGGGTTTTATGGCAAATTACTCGCCGAGGATATCGAGGACATGGATCCGGTACAGGCCGAGGCGATAAAATCCACGGGTGCTAGTTGGTTGCAATGGCTTAACTACTCGGTGCAACCGCAGGTTATGCCGCGCATGATCGGTCTGGGGTTGTATCGACTGGATATTAATTTTCGTGAATCCGCCGTTGTCGGCATTGTTGGCGGCGGTGGTATTGGCGCTACCCTGTTAACCTCGTTTGATCGTTACGAATTCGACTCTGCCGCAGCGATTCTGCTGGTGATAATCGGTATCGTGATGCTGGTCGAATACTCGTCCGGCTATATCCGTCAGTGGGTGCAGTAATGTCGGCAAAACAACAGGGTGAATTAAAAGTCTGGCAAAGACGTACGCCAATACAGCACTGGTTGAACTGGGCCGGATGGTTTATTGCGGTGGCGATTTTTGTCTATTGTTGGCAACTGGTATCGGATAAAACGGTGTGGATGTTTGTCTGGGATGCGCCATCACAGGCCTCCGATATGGCATCGCGTATGGTTCCGCCGAAGTGGAGTTATATGAGTAGCCTGTGGCGACCAGTATGGGACACAATCAATATTGCCACGTTGGGCACCATGATGGCGGTGGTCATGGCTTTTCCAGTCGCTTTTCTGGCTGCTCGAAATACTACGCCGAGTGTCAGGTTCGTGCGGCCTGTTGCTCTGTTCATCATCGTCTCATCGCGTTCAATCAATTCCTTGTTATGGGCGCTGATGCTGGTATCGATAATCGGTCCTGGCATACTCGCCGGGGTAATCGCGATTGGTCTGCGATCTATCGGTTTCTGTGCCAAGTTGCTTTACGAAGCGATCGAAGAAATTGACGAAAGCCAGGTCGAAGCTATAGTCGCCACCGGTGCGAGTGGTACGCAGATTCTCAACTTCGGCATTGTGCCGCAGATACTACCGGCTTTTGCCGGCATTAGCGTTTTTCGCTGGGATATAAATATTCGCGAATCTACCGTGCTAGGCCTGGTAGGGGCTGGCGGAATTGGCTTACAGTTGAATGCTTCAATTAATACGGTTAGCTGGACTCAGGTATCCGTTATTTTATTGGTGATACTGGCGACTGTTATCGTTAGTGAGTGGGTTTCTGCCAGGGTTCGACATGCGATTATTTAAGCTGATTTGATCTGTGATCTAAGCGTCCTGCCGATTAAGGTGGGCGATTTAAGTATTGCCCTGCCGGTATTATAGTACTTGTCGCTAATCTTTATTCCCAATTTCAATAATATGACCTATAGTCTAACTATCTCTATAGTTATTTCAGAGGCGTTTTATGTCATGTTGGAAATATCTGGAAAGCCCATTAAAGCTATCTGAAAATGGGTTGAGTTAATTTTAGAGATGGGGAGATATCATATGTGTCTGAATTTTCTAATACAGCAAGGGCAGAATGAATCGGATTGATTCCAGAAAGTACAATAATAACGTGAACGATAAACAATTAATATTAGTAGTCGATGATACGCCGTTAAACCTGGCTGTTTTAACAGGAATGCTCGAAGATCAGTATACGATACTAACCGCCTGTAATGGTGAAGAAGCACTGGCCGTTGTTGAGCAAACGCCTCCAGACCTGATATTGCTCGATATTATGATGCCGGGTTTGTCTGGCTATGAAGTCTGTCGGATATTAAAATCCCGAGCTGAGACGGCTGATATCCCCGTCATTTTCGTTAGCGCGTTGACCGAGGCGAGTGATGAACGATTAGGTTTTGATGCCGGAGCAGTCGATTATGTCACCAAACCCGTAAAAATCGATCTGGTTAGAGCGAGAGTGAAATCTCATCTGGCATTGGCCAATCAACAGCTAGCCTGTCGTCAAATGGTCGAAGTAAGGACTCGAGAGTTAGAGCAAACTCAGCGGGCCGCGATTGTTATGCTGGGCGAGGCGGGTCACTACAATGATAGTGATACCGGGGTTCATATCTGGCGTATGGGAGCTTATGCAGGTGCTTTGGCCAGAGCTTTAAGCTGGCCGATTGAGGATTCAGAAAGACTGGAGTTAGCAGCCTCTATGCACGATACCGGCAAAATAGGTATCCCCGATTCAATCTTGAAAGCCGCTAGAAAACTCACCGAAGAAGAGTGGGAAATTATGAAAACCCACGCGGAAATCGGTTATCAAATCCTCAGCGAAAGCGATACCCCGATTTTTCAAGTCGCCGCCGAAGTGGCTCATTATCATCATGAAAAATGGGATGGTTCAGGATACCCGGAAAAACTGGTCGGCGAAGCCATTCCAGAGAGCGCGCGCATCGTCGCAATTGCCGATGTATTCGATGCGTTGACCATGGACAGGCCGTACAAAAAGGCCTGGACCAGCGAGCAGGCGATTGAATTATTGAAAAAGGATGCAGGATCGCATTTTGACCCTCGATTGATGGATGTATTTATATCGATTCTACCCGAGATTCTCGAGATAAAGGCGTACTGGGCAAATAAAGAAAGCCCGCTCGAATGATATGGGCGAATTATCCTCAGTCTTTATTGATCATCGAATAAAGTTCGTCTTTGAGGTGTAAGCGTTGTCTCTTCCGTTCATCCAGATATTCATCGGAAGTGATTTCAGTCCCGGTTTCGATACGATGGACTTCGTGCTCGACCTCGTGGTATTCGTCAAATAAACGAGCGAAGCGCAGATTATTCATTTTCAGTCGGCGTATCGTTTCACGGTGTTCTGGTAATTCGTGAATGAGGTCGTGTTTTTCTATTTCCACTTTGGATGGCTCGTGTCTGTTATTCCAGGTATTCGGCGCAGTCTACACATAGCGAACTGAAGGGTAATAATTCTAGCCGGGCAGAGGGAATAGGCTCCCCGCACTCAAGGCAGGTAAAATATGTTCCCGCCTCGATCCTTTGTAGGGCCTGATTGATCATGAGTAGCTTTCGGTCTTCGCTAATACCGAGGGATTCGAGAACTTCATCATTTTCGCGTTCTGTAGCTTGTTCGCTCCAGTCTGCCGACATGTCTTCGTGCCGGATATCTTTGTCGATTGTATCCAGGCGTCGAGAGACTTCTTTTTCTAAAGCTATCAACCTGTTTTTGAAATGTTCTGTATCTGGCATCCTAATTATCCAGTCAGGCTAACTTAGATCGGTAGTATTTCATTAGAAATGATTTCTTGAATTGACCTGTGACAAATGAAAGAGAAATTGTAATAGATGCTGCAAAGTCATTTTATTGGTAGGGGTATCACAACGGCCCGGTTAGTCAAGAAGGTTCTTCCCGGCGTTACTTAGGTGACAGGTGGGCTTTTTTATTGGCCTGCCAGGAACTTACGGTACGGGATTCTCCGTTAGACTATGGTTATAATGTTGCAATAATTCATCCGATAAAATAACTACGCACTATGAATCAACTCCAACAGTTAC
Organism: Gammaproteobacteria bacterium; assembly: GCA_029882955.1. GTDB lineage: Bacteria > Pseudomonadota > Gammaproteobacteria. The sequence continues at coordinate 37 of JAOUJX010000210.1, read as the reverse complement.
AGCAGTTCACCACCCTGGTTGCTGATACCGGCGATAT
>JAOUJX010000557.1 GCA_029882955.1 Gammaproteobacteria bacterium | reverse complement strand
TTGAAAAGATAAGCGGTGATTTACTATTAAATGGTCTGCGTTTTAACTTTAGCCAGCAATACCCGGCTTATTTGATTAAAAACCGTAACAACCTGAAAGACCTCGCAACTGCTTCTGGCGAGACTAAACAGACCAGGATAATCGAACAGCTAATTCGCGATTACGATATCCTGCTAAATGAAATCATCTCCAGCCTGATCGAGCAGCGACGCAAATTTATCACCAGCTATCTGAACCAGTCCCGCTTTGGCCTTGCACGCCATTATGACAGTACACAGGTAGTACAATGATCCTGAGTCTTCGTTTCATCTGGGTATTTGCTGGACTGACTCTCCTGTCGGCCTGCCAGTCAGCAACACAAAAACCTGTTACCACTAATACGCTAGGCGATATCGACCAGACCAGTACTAATAAGGCCAGGGAAGCTGTTTATATTCAACCAAAATCGAAGAAGGAAATTCGCAAGGCCTATATTGATTACCTTAACAATGCTGTAGTCGACGAGAAAACACGATCAGATGCCCTGACCCGGCTAGCAGAACTCGAGTATGAGAAAAGTGCAGAATTGAGTCAGGCCAACCCGGAAAACCAGATAAACCCGGTTGACGAAGAACGTTATTACCAGCGCCTACAGCGGACCATAGAATTATTATCAACTTCAATTACAGATTATCCCGATGCCAAAGGCAATGACGTACTACTCTATCAGCTTGCCAAGGCACGTGCTCAAAACGACCAACTTGATGAATCGATCGAAGCGCTGAGCATACTCGTAGAGAAGTACCCGCGAAGTCCTTATTACGTTGAAGCCCAGTTTCGCATAGCCGAGAACGCATTTTCAACACAGAGTTTCAGTGCCGCTGAGTACGCCTATAACGAAGTTATTATATCGCCGGGCAATGATATATTTTTCGAAAACTCCCTGTTCAAGCGCGGTTGGTCTCGGTTTAAACAATCATTTTTCGAAGAGGCTATCGAAGACTATATTGAAGCCGTGTCACACCATAGCTTTGGCGTTTACGAGATGCTGAGCCCTGGCGAGCGTGATCAGTTCGACGAGTATTTCAGAGCCATAGCCCTGTCATTCACTTACCTGAATGACACCGAGAGACTCGCCAGTTTTTTTAAGGACAGGCCCGACTTCCCCTATCGCTATCAAACTTACCAGATGATTGGTGATTTATATCTTAAACAGGAACGGTTCTCCGACGCGGTCGATACCCACCGGCAATTTATAAGGCATTTTCCGGATTCAGACGACATTCCCTATGCTTATCTGAAAATCATCGAAATCTGGAAAGATAGCGGGCTAAAGAAGCCTATATACCAGGCCATCGAGGATTACTACCGGGCATTCAGTCCGACCAGTAGCTACTGGCTAAAGCAGAACGAAAATTCTAAAATTAACCGCGCCCTGCGCCGCTCTCTGCGAGAATACATCGTTCTAATAACAGGCTATTATCACAATCGATATCAGAGTAGTGGCTCCGGCGACGATTACCAGCAGGCTGAAAAATGGTATCGACGCTATTTGCAAACCTACGATGCCTATGCGCAACAGGATAATGTATATTTTCTTTATGGCGAACTACTAGCGCAGAAAAACAGGCGCGCGGAAGCCTTCAAATATTATGAACTAGCCGCTTTTGATAATGAGCAAATTCTACATCGGGAAGCCAGTTATGCCGCCATCGTTCTCAGTGCAGAACTATACGCAGAAACCTCAGAAAAAGACTATTTAGACAAGAGCGCTCTCTATGCCAAAGTCTTTGCTCGCCAGTT
>JAOUJX010000556.1 GCA_029882955.1 Gammaproteobacteria bacterium | reverse complement strand
AGGAGCCTGAATCTTTCAAACACCGTCGCGATCGTAGTCTATGAAGCCTGGCGTCAGCAGGACTTCAAGTAGCGAACTATTCTGTAAATTCCTGGCGCTGGGGACGATTTTCAAGCGATTCAACCGCATCGACAGGTTTAACTGCCTCATAAAGCACGCGATAAACCTGCTCCATGATCGGTAAATCCAGCGCCAGTTCCTGGGATAGCAGGAATATCGCACGCGCTGCCCGCAAGCCTTCGACGGTCTGGCCAACCTCAATTTCAGCCTGCTCTATCGATTTGCCCCGGCCAATAGCAAGACCAAACCGTCGGTTTCGACTTTGATCGTCAGTACAGGTTAAGATTAAATCACCCAGGCCAGCCAATCCCATGAGTGTTTCCTGGCTGGCACCAAGTCTTTTACCGAGACGCATAACCTCTGATAAACCCCGGGTCATCAACGCCGCTCGAGTGTTGGCGCCAAAGCCCAGACCATCCGCAATACCCACCGCTATCGCCAGAATATTTTTAAGTGCACCACCGAGTTCAACACCAACGACATCATTAGAGGTATAACATCTAAATCGACTTCCGTGCAAAAGGCTCGCAAAAAAGTCTGTTTCATCTCTATCGTCACCCGCGCAGGTAATAGCCGCAGGCAATCCCCTGGCCACTTCGGTGGCGAAGGTCGGTCCGGAGATCACGCCGTAGTGATGTCCGGGTAACTCTTCCATCACGAGTTGATGTAGTAACTTGCCAGTTTCTATCTCAAAGCCCTTACTAGCCCAGAAAACACTGAGCGAAGGCTTAATGACCGATTTCAGCCGGCCTAGAAAAGCTCGAAAAGCCTTGCTTGGAATCGCGATGAGTACCGCATCAGCCTGTGCGAGGCAATCTTCGAGGCTAGCCACTGGATGAACATTCTCATCTAGTGCAATACCCGGTAGAAAAGCTTTATTCTCTCTATCCCTGATGAGATTATTGATATGCTGAGGCTCATGGCCCCAGAGGTTTACATGAACTCCATTCCGTGCCAGCTGCATGGCCAGCGCCGTACCCCATGATCCGGCACCAAATAACGCGACCGTCAACCTTCCATCCATGTGTTTTAGTGCTTAACGGTTGCTTCGTCGGTTTCAACGGCTGGCTGCGCTTCTTTTTCCTGCTGGGCTTTAAGATGCTGTTGATAAAGCGCATCGAAGTTAACTGGCGATAAGATAAGAGGTGGAAATCCGCCACGAGTCGTCATATCGGAAATCACTTCGCGCGCATAAGGCAATAAGATATTCATGCACTGGCTTCCGAGTAGGTAATTCCTGTCCTGATCATTGAAACCCGAGATCAAAAATAAACCGGCCTGCTGTACCTCGATCAGGAAAGCTGTTTTTTCTTCCTGATTGACCGTCGCAGTGATCGATAGCACGACTTCGTACACATCCTCTCCGACATCCGTATGCCTGTTATTTAGATTGAGATCAATCTTCGGCTCCCATTTTTGAAAGCTGAAAACCTGGGGCGTTGCTGGAGACTCGAAGGAGACGTCCTTGACATAAATTTTCTGAATGGAGAACTGGTTATTCGGGGCTTGTTTATCGCTCATTTTTAATAGCTGATGGGTAAAACGAGAACTATATCAGTACAGTCTGGATAAATATATGCGAGATTACCAACAAGCCCGGGAAGCCACACTGGCCGGTTTTATTTTTTACTGATCGGCAAGTGAGCTTCCTGCCATGCCATAATGCCACCATTGAGATTATAAACATGAGCAAAGCCTGCTTTGTCGAGGTCTTTGCAGGCAATGCT
>JAOUJX010000209.1 GCA_029882955.1 Gammaproteobacteria bacterium | reverse complement strand
CTGATAAATCGCGTGCGGTTATGATCGGCTTATCACTCATGTCTTAGCGCCCTCTTCAGAGGTCACGAAGCAGGCTGCAACATGCCCTTCACCATAATCCTTCATTCCGGGCAGCGACTCACTACAACGCGCTTCCGCGACCGGGCAACGCGTGTGGAAAACGCATCCTGCGGGGCGCTCGAGCGGACTCGGAATATCGCCGGGGATCGGAGTTAGCGGCTGGTCTAACTCATCCAGTTTGGGTAACGCATTGATCAGGCCTCGCGTATAGGGGTGCGCCGGAGATTTAATAACCTGGCGTACCGTACCCTGCTCAACCAGTTCCCCCAGGTACATGACCGCGACGCGGTCCGCGGTCTGTGCGATCACGCCCAGGTCGTGAGTGATAAAAATAATGCCCATGTCAAACTCAGCCACCAGGTCCTTCATTAAATCGATAACCTGCGCCTGGATTGTTACATCCAGGGCCGTGGTAGGCTCGTCCGCAATCAATAGTTTCGGATTCGTAGAAAGCGCCATCGCTATCATAGCGCGCTGGCGCATGCCTCCCGACAATTCGAAGGCGTATTGTTTAAATCGCTTATCGGCATCAGAGATACCTACTCGATCCAGCATTTCGATAGAAATTCTGACAGCTTCTTTTTTAGAAATATCCTTGTGCAGAAGCAATTGCTCAACCATTTGGTCACCAATCGTAATCGCCGGTGCAAAGCTTGCCATCGGTTCCTGAAAAATCATCGAAACCGCTCCGCCACGCACGACACGCAACTCGCTACCACCTTTTAATGAAAGTACGTCTATCGGTTCGTTATCTACCAGCAGCGTGATCCGGCTGTCAGGTCCATAAACCGAATTCGATGGATTAAGTTGCATGACTGACTTGGCAGTCACCGATTTCCCCGATCCGGATTCGCCCACCAGACCGAGCACTTCGCCGGCATTCACTTCGAACGATATATCATTTACCGCAGTGATTCGGCCCTCGTCGGTGTCAAATTGCAGGGTCAGGTTTTCAACAGTTAGCAGTGTCATTTTTTCGATTGGGAATAGGGATCGGCCGCATCGCGCAGACCATCGCCCACGAATACAAAAGCCAGAACAAAGGCAATAAAAAAGAGTACAGGAATGAAGTACCACTGATAATTCAGCAGTACATCCGCCTTAGAGACGTTTTGCATTAACGAACCCAGCGAGTTAACCGGATCGGTCAGGCCCAGACCAATGAAACTAAGCGCTGTTTCTGAACGCACTACGTATGGAAATGTAATCATCAGGTCGACGATGATGTAGCTGGTAAAACTGGGTAGCAAATGTTTGCGAATAATATGACTTGACGAAGCGCCACAGAGTTCGGCCGCAAGCACGTATTCCTGGCTACGCTCGGTGAGCAGATGGGTTCGTATCCGTCGTGCCAGCGTGGGCCAACCGATCAGGCCGAGAATACTGGCGATGAAAAAGAACCGGGTCTCTGCGCTCCAGGTGTCCGGCATAAATGCGGCCAATGCCATAAACAGTGGGATTGGCGGCACCGTACGAATGGCGTCGGTAATCATTTGCAACACCGAATCGATCCAGCCGCCGAAGTAACCGGCGACACCACCTATGATTAATGCCAGCACGAACGAAATTAAAACACCGAGCGTGCCGACCGCCAGCGACGTGTAGATAGCGTGCAATGTCCTTGAGAAGATATCCTTTCCCGTGCCATCGGTTCCGAACAGGTGGATACCGCCTTTGTCCATCCCAAACAGATGCGTACTGAAGGTCAAGGCCTTAAGCTCGAAGTCGAACATTTCCCCTGGTAAATCCCAATCGATGTCGATGAAACTATATTCCCAGCCATCGACCCACAGTTCCAGGTAGCGACGTTTTTCACGGTTTTCAGTCAGTACCCACCTGAAATTAGTTTTTATCGAACGCTCTCGTTCGGTGGTGTAGAGAAACGGCCGGGGCGAAAACCCGTTTTCATCCCAGAACTTCGGGAACTGCGGCGGGCCATTTTCATACTCCTTGTCGCGCCCGGCGATGTCTGGACTATAAGGCGACAGGAATGGCGCGAAAAATCCCATCAGGATCATAATGATGAGCGCCCAGCCGGCGATCATTGCGGTGCGATTATTTTTGAATCGTGACCGAATTAGCTGAGCCTGGGAAGCGGTAAAATAGGCTTCTTTTAGTTGTTGCTGGTCTTCAACCGGCTTCTTTTTCCAGAATAAGAGTTTCATATTTACTTCGCCCTTTATCCTACCAGACCTTTTCTGATACGCGGATCCATCAGCGCAAGCATTATATCGGTCACAAAATTAATAAATACGATACTCGCGGTTAACAGAAAAATAATCGCGCCAGCCAGTTGCTGATCGTTAGACCGTGCCAGGGCTTCGATCAATAATGCACCCGACTCGGTCAGGGTTAAAATCAATGCCACCACCGGTAATTCGTTAAATATCCGATTAAGGTCGAAGCCGAGCGAATTGACCACCGGCCCCATGGCGTGGCGCGCCGGGTAGCCCCATAATAATTTGCGCCCGAAAACACCCCGCGCCGACGCCGCAGTCACGTACAGTTTACCTATTTCGTCGAGCATCAATGCGCGCACGGTTTGCATCGCAAATGCTGTTGCCGACCAGCCGAGCACAAATATCGGCAGCCAGGCACGCGACAGGAAATCCCCAAACTTGGCCATAGACCACGCCGCATCGCGGTACTCCTTGGAGAAAAGCCCGGTTAGGGATTCACCGAAATAAATGGTAGAAATCAGCATGATGATCAGCGCCAACAGAAAATTCGGCAACGCCAGACCGAGGTAGCTGATAAAACGTATAGAATTGTTGGCAACTGCACTTTTCGTAGTCGCCGAATAGATGCCCATTGGCACCGCAATCATGTAGGAAAGAATCAGTGCCGCGAGGCAGATACCCAGGCTAATCCAGAACTTGTCGCTAAGCAGCTCGTTAATGTTCAGGCGCAGGATACAGCTATCGCCGAATTCACCCTTAAGGAACACATTACCGACCCAGGTTCCCCATCGAATCGGGAATGGTTTGTCGAGCCCGAGACGCCTTTCCTCGGCCGCAATGTCTTCGACGGTAATACTCTGACCCTGGGTATTTTTAAACGCAAGGTAGCGTTCGGCGCAGTTGCCAGGAACCAGTTCCATCAGCGAAAACACGATCAACGAGACTGTCAGCAATGTGAACAGAGATAACAGAAATCGCGTCAGCGTGAACTGGAGGAACTTAAGCATAAAGCTAAACCAATATCCTGATTAGGAAACGAAAGAATTCGACAAAATGGGCCGGGAAATGAATCGCCCGGCCCATTTTTTCATACTAAAGTGTGATTAATCCGTACGTTACTTATCAAGCCACATCTGGGGACCCCGGTATGGGTAGTTCCAGTAATACTCGTAGGAATGCGTCTTGAATTCGGTCACATTCTTAAGGCTATTGTGATGATAGATTGGACCCTGAGCCAGCACAGTGCCGATGAATAGCATATGACTGGTCATATTTTCGACCAGGCGAGCGCCAATTTCATTGGATCTGGCTGTGCCTGCAGGCTCTGACTGAAATGCATTGATATCATCGATCATTGAATAAACCCACTCAGGTGGCTTGACGCCATTGGCCCCTTTCGAGTCGATGTACTCAGCCCACAACATACCGGTACGCAGGAAGAAATAACTTTCGAACGGTGGTACAAACATGTTGTTGTTACCCTGGATGATCGCCAGCGGATGACCCTTACGCCACATCATCACGTCGAGCGCGTTGGATGACTGTGCAGAGCGGAACTCGTCCGAGGTAACCTCTTTAACCGTCGATTTAATACCAACTCCGGCCCAGTGCTGACCTACCAGTTCGACCACTTCTCCAGCAATACCCTGGGTGGCGAATTGCAGGTTCAGAACCAGTTTCTGGCCATTGGGTAGTTCACGAAAACCATCGCCATCGATGTCCTTCATACCTACTTCATCGAGTAGCTTGTTGGCTCTGACCGGGTCGTGCTCAGCCATGTGGGTTGTCCATTTCGGATCAACAAAGTCAGGCGCAGGCGAGAAGCCGATGTACTGTTGCGGTACGCCCTGGCCGAAGAAAGCGACCTCGTTGATTTCGTCACGGTTCATCGCCAGCGACATCGCCTGACGGAAACGTAAATCACCGAACACTTTGCGCTTTTCGAGGTCAGCAGAAGTAACGTTGAAGGTGAAAGTCGGCGCCGCGATTTCCGGCTTTAACTGTATGGTGTAATTACCGGCTTCCTGCTTTTCCAGCAGAATTGGCGCCATCGCAAGTTGTAGAGTCTGTGACTTGAAGGTGACCTCGCCATTGACCAGCTTGAGGATGCGAACCTCGTTGTCACTAACATAGATTTCATCCTGCTCGTTGATATACGGCAGTTGCTGACCCTGGGTGTCGACCTGGAAAAAATAAGGGTTAGCTACCAGGTGACGACCATCAGGGGAGTCCGCAACGTAAATATGGGACTCCAGTGTCGGTGCGGTATCGGCCGGCAGGTTAGGCGCCAGGGTCGGTGTTTTCAACATCGGTGTCGGTGTATCCATCCAGTCTGAGTTACCGAAGTAAGCCGACAACACCGCGTTGCCGTTTTCGTAACCGGCGGCCTTGGCCATTTTATCCGCATCGGGATTCAATTTAATATCCCATTTGCTGAGGAAATGCTTAGGTTGAAATCCCTGCGCGAAAGATGATGCAAAGTGCGCCAGCAGGCCCGGCTTCGGAGCGGGTAGATCAAAACGTACCGTTTGTGGATTGACTACGACTACTTGCATGCGCTCGCCGGCAACCAGAGTATAGTCCTTGGGTTTTTCAATAACAGCCGGGTTAAGCGCCAGGTTATCGTACCAGTACTTGACGTCCTCGGCGGTAAACGGTGCGCCGTCTGACCATTTGTGGCCCTTACGCAGGGAGAATGTCAACTGGGTATAATCATCATTCCATTTCCAGCTTTTGGCGACATTCGGCACGATAGTCTGCAAATCATCCGAATAACGCACCAGGTTAACGTGACGTATGGACATGAAGCCTGCAGTGCCTGCTTCGGGTGCATTTGACAGATTATCGTAAGTACCGCCGTATTTACCGATCGAATGGTAGGGCGCAACCACTAATGGCTCGGCCGGAATACGGTCTGATAAACTGGATGGTAAAGCCGGGTTACCTCGAATCATTCCATTTAGCTTGGCCGCTGCAGGATTGGCGCTGAATTCCAGCTTACAGTTAGCCAGCTTTTGAAATTCCGCGAGCTCGTATTGCTGCGGGAAGGCGCCAGCTGCTACGCCCTTGGAGTCGGCTACCGTCACAGCAGGACAGCTTGCCGCCTGGGCAGTACCCGTAAAGAGGCCGAGTAAAGCCAGCGTTGATAGAGTTAGTTTACGTTTCATTATATATCTTCCTCGGGTTAGTTATAGTTTTGTGACAATATTATATTTTTATGAAAGTACGAATAAAGATTTAAGGCAATACGTACTTCTTTATACATCCATCGACAACGAGGTGCAAATAGAGCGTAATTTGCTATACCTATTTAGATACGAAATGTAATCAGGATATCCTGAAATAGCAAATTCGTTCGGTCGTATTCAATCACATCGGTTATTATTGTCAACCGCTATGGTCACTTATTTTGACCAAACAGTCATTTTTAATCTACCTCTAAAACAAATAGGGCCCAATGGTTTCGCGGATAGCGACTGAATGCGTGATAAGATTTCTTTCTGGAGTCCAGTAGTGCAACAGGTAACCCGGTGCCTCCAGATAAAACTGGGAGGGGTGCTTTAGGGTTATATCGAGCATCAATTCCAACCCCATGCTGGGTGCAGTACTAACCACGGTACCGCGCCAGCGCGCATGAATGAGCAGGTGGACATGACCACAAATAATACGCTCAATATTGGTATATTTCTCAACCACATCTCCGAGGCGATCAGCTCCATCAAAACCATCTACGTCGGTTTCCAGAATACCGCAGTTTAATGGTGGATGGTGCGTGAAAATAATCGTGGGTTGCGCTTTGGCTTCATCCAGGCATTGATCTAACCAGTCCGCCCGGTCCCGGCATATCTCACCGCCCGGGGCACCCGGCAGGGTACTGTCCAATGCTATTAATCGAATATCATACCCATCAATGACATAGTTGAAAAAATCACCCACCCGAGACGGGCAGGCCTGCCCGCCAAACACCGACCATAAGGCCGCGCGATCATCATGATTACCCGGAATGACGAAATAAGGATATCGCAGTTTACGCAACATCTTCTCCGCATATTCGGCCTCCTGCAGCAGGCCGGAAGCGGTAATATCCCCGGTTAGCAGAACCAGGTCGGGGCCCGGATCGAGCTGATTTATATGATCGATGCTATTCGCCAGGTTTTCCGCCGTCGGTACGACGCCGTAGGCCTTCTTGCCCGGCTCGGTGATGTGGGTATCACTGAGTTGAGCGATTAGCATGCGACTCTCGGCATATCACTCAAAACCTCGGCTAAATCTGCTTTACGGCGCGACAAAAATTTCGACTCCAGCTGCCTCAAGCGCTTTTCGCAATTCGTCGGGCGGCATAATATCGCATACCAACTGGTCGATACGGGAGAGCGGACATACTTCGAAGGATGCCAGCTTGTTGAATTTCGAACTGTCGACCAGAACGGTAAGGGTTTCGGACTGTTCGATCATGGCGTGGGCAACCTGGGCTTCCTCGATATTGAAATCCATCGCACCGGTGCGGACATCCAGCGCCCCAACCGTGAGGACCGTGTGGTGCACACGGAACAATCTGATCTGGGATGCAACCAGCGTTCCGGCTGTCTGACGGTTGTCGGCATTGTACTCGCCGCCCAACAGGAAGATACGGTTGCCCTGGTCAGATGAAGAGATGGTTTTCGCTATCTCGGTTGAATTGGTGATGATCGTCAACCCCGAAACTTCTATCAGCTTTTCGGCAAAGTAGAGCGTTGTCGAACCCGTATCAATGAACAAGGTCTCGCCGGCGCCGAACAATTCAACCGCTTTCGAAGCGATCCGCATCTTGGCTTCGGAATTTTCCGACATACGTTGCCCAAAAGACCCCTCACCAAATACCCGTGGCAGGATGGCTCCGCCGTGAACTTTCTGGATTTTGCCCGAATTGGCCAGTTTTGTCAGATCGCGTCGAATCGTCTCACGCGAAATGTCGAATCGAGC
>JAOUJX010000555.1 GCA_029882955.1 Gammaproteobacteria bacterium | reverse complement strand
CTCGGCATGGATGCGATAGAGTGGCTCACCCTTACTTACCCGATCGCCCAATTTTTTAAACAAATCGACGCCTGCGCCTTTATCGATAGGGGCACCAGCGAAACGAGCAATGTGCGCCATCTGCAGGTTGTCGATATTTATCACCACACCGCCCACTTTTGAACATTCTTCGTGTATCAACTGTCCCGCTTCAAAATTTCTGGTTTGGACACCCTGAGCATTCACAATCCGGTTCATCATTTCTAATGCACGACCGGAATCCAGGATATCGCGGGCAATCGCATAGCCTTTGCCACCTCTCACGTCGGGATCAAACTCAAGCACGCGTCCGGCAAGCCGTAAAGACTTTTGCCTGAGATCGTCGGGCGCTTCCGGGGAGTTTTGCATTACCTGCATAACATCGCGGGCTTCCAGTACCGGACCAATACCATAACCAACAGGTTGCCGGCCATCGGTAATAACGACTTCCAGATGGATGCCAAGCCGATCACCGACATACTCAAATAATTTACGCAGGCGCTGCGCCTGACGCATTTGACGCACCTTAGCGGTAGGGCCAACCGGGATATCGATAAGTAAATGTGTCGACCCGGCAGACAGTTTCTTGGACAGAATAGATGCCACCATTTGGCCGAGGGAATCGATACCTAACGGTCGTTCGACGGCAATCATAATGTCGTCGGCAGGAGATAAGTGAGCATTACCGCCCCATGCCAGGCAAGCCCGATGCTTGCGAACGATGTCATGCAGCTTTTTGATGTCCAGTTCTACATTAGTCAGCACTTCCATGGTATCGGCTGTACCCGCAGGCGAGGTAATAGCTCGACTGGAGGTCTTGGGAATCAACATGCCATGCGCGGCGATAATGGGTACCACAAGCATGGAGGTACGATTGCCGGGAATACCACCGATACAATGTTTATCGGCCACCAGTGATTCATTCCAGTCCAGTTGCTCCCCGACTTTGAGCATGGCCCGTGTCAGAAAAAATACTTCATCACGATCCATATCCGATTGCCCGGAAGCTACCAGGAAAGCGGAAATTTCAGTCTTCGAATATCGCCGGTCGGTTATATCACCAATGATCTGGTCAAAATCCTGCTGGGTCAGGCGTTCTCCGGTGATTTTGCGGCGCACGGCATTCATCGACGCGGGTGGTTCGGCGTGTTCGACGCTAACGATATGACCCTCATTCAGCCCCAGTTTGGTAAAGGCTTCTTCAGACAGACCCAGATCGCTGGGTTTAACAAATTTATCGTCATCGACAACATTTAATACCGCCAGAATGCGCCTATCATCTGCATGAATTTCGACCTTGGACAGGGCCTGAAAACCTTCGGCCTTATAAACTTCACAGTCACGGTGTAAATAGGCCACATTCTCACGATAAGTGTCGATGCCGAGACGCCGTAGTTTCAGGGTTTGCTTAACGAGTTTCGATTTGACTATTTTATCCATGCGCCAGGCTTCTTTATGAAATGATGGATTCTGATTAGTACTGGTAATCAGAATATCATGCAGCATTACCAACCTGTGGTGACTCAGGTCAAAAAATGATTCATGATTTGGCTACATTATTGACGTCATAATCGCGATGGTCTATTCAATAGTGAACGATATTAACAAATACCTTTTACGGTCTGATAGGCACGGTCCAGGAATATGCCGCTGAGCGAGCTGCCGAAGCATTGAGCTTTACTCTTCGCCTGATAACTGCCTGCGGTAAGTTGATTCAGGTCAAATGCCGGTCATGCCATAGTGGGTAAACTATTTTTTAATTAAACAGGAGGTTACCAC
>JAOUJX010000208.1 GCA_029882955.1 Gammaproteobacteria bacterium | reverse complement strand
ACCAGCGGACTATGTGGTTTCCAAAAAAACCCACCGTGATCTGGCGGAAAAAATATGGAAGCTGCCCGAAGGCACCTTACCCGGTAAGAATGGATATCACGCCGTTTTGCAAAACCGCATGTTGAAGGACGGTAAACTCAACGCCTACTGGGTGCAATGCAATAATAATATGCAGGCTGCGGCGAACATGAACGAAGAAGGCTTCCCCGGGTATCGCAACCCGGATAACTTTATCGTCGTTTCCGATCCCTATCCCACTGTCACTGCGGTCGCTGCCGATTTGATCCTGCCCACCGCCATGTGGACCGAAAAGGAAGGTGCATACGGTAACGCCGAACGCCGCACACAGTTTTGGCGTCAACAGGTTAATGCGCCAGGTGAAGCGAAGTCAGATCTCTGGCAGCTGGTAGAATTTTCTAAGCGATTCAAAGTAGAGGAAGTCTGGCCAGAAGAAATCATCGCCAAACAGCCAGAAGTACGAGGAAAAACGCTATACGACGTCTTGTTCGCTAATGGCCAGGTTGATCAATTTCCTAAACAGACAGTTGCTGATAATGAAGGCTATCAGTATGCCAATACCGAAATGGATGACTTTGGTTTTTATATCCAGAAGGGATTATTCGAAGAGTATCGTCGCTTCCAGTTTGAAGGCCCAAAGAAAGGTCACGAGCAGGCACCTTTCGATGTCTATCATAATACGCGAGGCCTACGTTGGCCGGTAGTCGATGGTAAGGAAACCCTGTGGCGTTATCGCGAAGGCTACGATCCGTACGTCAAGGCAGGCGAAGAGGTGAGTTTCTATGGTAGAGACGATGGCAAGGCTAATATTATTACTGCGCCTTACGAACCAGCGGCAGAAAGCCCCGATGCGGAGTACGATCTCTGGTTAAGTACCGGCCGCGTACTCGAACATTGGCACTCGGGCTCAATGACCCGGCGTGTGCCAGAACTTTATCGAGCTTTTCCTGATGCCGTGATTTTCATGCACCCCGAAGATGCCAAAGCACGAGGCCTGCGCCGCGGCATGCCGGCCAGGGTAGTCAGTCGACGCGGGGAAATGGAGGCCCGTATCGAAACTCGTGGCCGAAACCGTGTCCCCAAAGGACTGATATTTGTGCCCTGGTTCGACGCTAGTCGGTTAATAAACAAAGTAACCCTCGATGCCACCGACCCGCTCTCCAAGGAGACAGATTTCAAGAAGTGTGCGGTTAAGGTGGTAAAGGCTTAACTGTTCACGCGTTCTCGTCATGATAAAGCATCAGGCACATGCAAAATCGAGTACTTCTGGCTCACCGGCCAGAAGACGGTTTCTGCAGGATAGCAGCCGCAGTATTGGAATCGTCGCCTTGATGAGTCTCGGCCTCGGCATTTATTCCAAACAGTCACGGTCGCTACCGGCAGACGCCTTACGTCCACCCGGGGCTTTAAAAGAACCCGATTTCTTAGGCGCCTGTCTACGTTGTGGCTTATGCGTTCGAGATTGTCCTTACGATACGCTCGGTCTGGCGACGGCTGGAGATGATGTCAATACGGGCACACCCTATTTCAAAGCGCGCGAAGTCCCCTGTGAAATGTGTGATGACATCCCCTGCGTAGTCGCCTGCCCTTCCGGTGCCCTGGATAAATCTTTGATCAATATCGATGATGCTCGAATGGGCCTGGCGGTTTTATTCGATCAGGAAAACTGTCTTAATTTCCAGGGTTTACGATGCGATGTTTGTTACCGGGTTTGCCCGGCGATCAATCAGGCTATCACCCTCGAACATCGTTCTAACCAGCGTAGCGGTAAGCACGCCATGTTTATTCCTACCGTTAATTCGGATCACTGCACCGGTTGCGGAAAATGCGAACACGCCTGCGTACTTGAAGAAGCGGCTATCAAAATATTCCCACTGTCGCTTGTCGCGGGTAAAGCCGACGATCATTATCGTATGGGCTGGGAAGAAAAGAGCCAGCATGGTTCCAGCCTGGTTGCGCCCGATCAGGAACACCTATATAACTTGCCGAGCGGTCAACGCTACGACTACGACAAAGAAGGCTTGATTTTCGAGGAAAACTCTTCGGGAGAAGCCATACAGTGAATTCGAAAGCCTACCCTGGACAGGAAGCGATTATCGCTAACGGCTGGTGGCTCGCTAATCGTTGGTTAATCAGCCGTCGTTTAAGCCAGGTAGGCGTACTAGGGCTATTCTTAATCGGCCCCTGGTTCGGCTGGTGGTTCGTCGAGGGTAATTTAAGTTCGAGCCTGATTCTCGGCATACTACCGTTATCCGATCCGTATGTATTTCTGCAGTCACTCGCTACGGGACACTGGCCAGAAACAGCGGCGATAACCGGCGTCTTAATGGTGGTTAGTTTTTATCTAATCGTCGGCGGTAGAGCTTATTGTGCCTGGGTTTGCCCGGTTAATCTGGTCACCGATGCTGCTTTCTGGTTGCGTGATCGTCTCGGTCTTGGTGGCGCTTCCAGTCTGTCCAGAAAAACCCGCTACTGGCTACTCGGAGCCACTTTATTAATACCGGTTGTTAGCGGTCAGATAATCTGGGAACTAGTTAATCCGGTATCTATGCTGCATCGCGGTTTAATCTTCGGATTTGGCGCTGCCTGGGTCGTTCTACTGGCCGTCTTTATTTTCGATTTATTCGTCACACGCCGGGGCTGGTGCAGCCACCTTTGCCCGATGGGCGCTTTTTATAGCCTGCTTGGTACGCATAGCGTGATCAGAGTTAGGGCCGACAATCGTATCGCCTGCAATGATTGTCTGGACTGCTACAAAGTATGTCCCGAACAGCAGATTATACGACCTGTTCTTAAAGAAGCCGATAAAGGCACAGGACCGGTAATCGATTCAGCAAACTGTACTAACTGCGGGCGATGTATCGATGTCTGCGCACCAAATATTTTCCACATGGGTTTACGTTTTAACAATAAGGTTTCGGTCAATACAAATCGTTCAGACCGATCCAATCATTCTTCTGGAGTAGAGGTATTATGATGATCAAAAAAATATCACTCATCGTTGTGATGTCAGCTTTAACTGGATTAAGTATGCCGTTACTGTCTGAAACAACCGAGGTATCCTCGCTACGAGGTCCAATAGACCTCGAGCAGGATAGTACTGCACCCACCATGAAGAAGTACAACAAGGATGAAGAGCCTATAGCGCGCGACTATGTTCAACAGCCGCCACTAGTTCCGCATAAAATTGAGGGTTATCGGGTCAACCTTAAATCCAACAAATGCCTGAGTTGTCATAGCTGGAAGAATTATCGCCAGTATGGCGCGACTAAAATCAGTCAAACCCATTTTGAAGATAGAGATGACCACGTACTGGCAAACGTTTCGGCTCGACGCTACTTCTGTACCCAATGTCATGTTCCGCAGGTCAATGCCAAACCTTTAGTTGAGAATAATTTTAAACCCATTACTGCCATTAGTGGCGAGTAATTTAAGCCAAATGAATCGTGGGTAAAAAAATGACTAACAAAATGAGTGCAATGATTAGCCGCCTCTGGGCAGTACTAAAGCAACCAACTGCAAAATATTCTCTGGGTACACTGCTGATCGGTGGTTTTGTCGCCGGAATCATTTTCTGGGGTGGATTTAATACAGCCATGGAAATGACCAATACGGAAGAATTCTGTATCTCCTGCCACGAAATGAGAGCCAATGTTTACGAAGAATATAAGGAAACCGTGCACTACAACAATCGTACCGGCATCCGGGCCACCTGCCCCGATTGCCATGTACCTAAAGAGTGGAATTATAAAGTAGTACGTAAAATTCAGGCGTCTAACGAGTTGTGGCACAAAGCGCTGGGGTCAATAAATACCCGTGAGAAGTTCGAAGCAAAGCGTTTAAAACTAGCACAAAATGTTTGGCGGGCAATGAAAAATAACGATTCACGTGAATGTCGAAACTGTCACGACTATGACTCAATGGATTTTGTTGATCAGGGTCGCCGCGCGGTCAAACAACACTCGGAAGGCCTCGATACGGGTAGCACCTGTATCGACTGTCACAAAGGTATAGCGCATGAATTGCCCGATATGAGAACGGTAGATTCTACTGCAACTATAGGCGATAACTAACTTGATAGCTGAGTCTGAACCCAGGCAGCAGGATCACCGATCACCTTGTTACCAGCCAGATAATCATTGATTAATTCAAGCATCCTTTGCTTATCAAAGGATGCATCGTGCCCCGCGTGGATAGTACCCACATTCAGTGTTTTTAGTCTGTTGAGGCTTTCTCGATATATCACTTTATCCGAATGGTAAACCGTATCGTAAAGCTGACCGTCGTAAATAACATCGCCGCTGAACAAAAGCCGGGTTCGTTTTTCGTATAACGCTATCGATCCCGGGGAATGGCCTGGCAAGTGGAGAACCTGAAAATGACGATTGCCGAGATCGATGACATCGCCTTCATCGAGGTAACCGGTTAGAGGCGCCGGTTTAACAAAGTAATCCTCAGCGATAAACCCGTCATAGGGCAAAGCCTTGAATGTCTCTGCACGGACAAATCCGGTGGTCGCGGTATTCTCCATTGTCGGATTTCGGTGAATCTCCGCCTCCAGCTTATGCCCTAGCCGACAATCGAATTCATGTGCTCCGCCGATATGATCAAAGTGGCAATGGGTTGAAATCACTTTGACCGGTTTTTCCGTTAACTGGACTATTTCAGCTTTTAACGGTCTTAGTCCCATACCCGTATCGATCAGTAAATCGAATTCCCTCCCCCTGACGTGCCAGATATTGCAACGTAACCATTTGGCAACGTATTTTTCCCGAATCAGTGAGACATCGTCGGAGAAATCGATTCTTTCGTACCATTGATTGATGCCTGACACAATCCAGTTACCGCATCACAAATGGGTTCGCCATAGGCTCACTCGAGGTATTAATCCATACAGTTTTGGTTCGCGTGTAATCATAAATAGTATCGATGCCGCTTTCGCGACCGGGTCCACTGTTTTTGAAACCACCAAACGGCGCTATAGGTGAAATAACACGATAGGTATTTACCCAAACTATTCCCGAACGAATCGCATCGGAAACCCGTAGAGCACGCGCAACATTCTGTGTGAACACACCGGAACCCAAACCGAAATTAGAGCTATTCGCCAGTTCGATGGCTTCTTCTTCGGTCTCAAAGCTCAATGCTGACAGTATCGGCCCGAACATTTCTTCGCGTACGGTGCGAACCTGTTGATTCGGGCAGTCGAGGATGGTCGGTGTGTAATACCAGCCGGTATCAAAACCTTGCGGACGCTTACCACCGTGCAACAGTGTCGCGCCCTCACTGATCGCGTCCTTCACCGATTCAGTAATATGATCGAGTTGCTCTTTGGTGGCCAGTGGACCTACCTGAGTATCGTCAGCTAAGGGATCACCTATTTGAATCTGTTTTGTGCGTTCAACTAGCTTCTCGAGAAACTTCTCGCGAATGCTGGACTGAATAAATACCCGTGACCCGGCAACGCAGCTTTGGCCGGTAGCACCAAAATTACCCGCGATAACACCATTTACCGCACTTTCGAGATCGGCATCTTCAAATACGATGATCGGAGATTTACCACCGAGTTCGAGCGAGACGACGGCAAAATTTTCGGCAGTATTACGCACGATATGCCGGGCCGTTTCCGGGCCACCGGTAAAGGCGACTCGTGCCACATCGGGATGACTGGTCAACAGTCGACCGCAGGGCTCACCATAACCGGTGATCACATTCACAACTCCCGGCGGGAAGCCAGCCTCTTCTATAATTTTGGCAAACTCAAACATAGGAGCGGGTGCAACTTCGGAAGCTTTCAAAACTACCGTATTACCAGCCGCCAGAGCCGGGCCAATCTTGGTAGCGGTAAGAAACATTTGCGCATTCCAGGGAACCACCGCAGCAACAACCCCTATCGGTACACGTTTGGTAAAAACATGCATGTCGGGTTTATCTATCGGCAGAGTCGCGCCCTGTATTTTGTCCGCCAACCCGGCAAAGTAGTAATAGTAATCCGAAACATAACCTGTTTGAGCTCGTGTCTCCTTCGCCAGCTTGCCACTATCGATGGTCTCAATTTCACCTAGATGCTGCGAATGCTGAGCGATATGGTCACCCAGCTTATGCAGCATCTTGCCTCGCTGGGTTGCGGTCATCTGTGCCCAGGGTCCTTCATTCAGCGCGCGTAGCGCAGCCGCTACAGCACGATTAACCTCAGCCTCACCAGCCACCGCAGCGGTCGCCCAAACTTCACCGTTAGCAGGATTAACAGACTCGAGCGTCTCACCGTCTTCGGCATCACACCATTCCCCATCAATATACATTTGATAGTGTTTCAAGAGAGTTCCCCCGGTGATTTGACTTATGTTTTTAATGCTTCGAGAGTATACAAAAAATAGCTAAAAACCAACCTGATTAGACAGGAGGAGATGAAGAAGTATTATTGCTAAAAACTGTTATCAGGCTTGTTGATTTTTTGCTATACCTGAAAATAGACGCGAATGTTTAGATATTTTCTTTCGTCCTGGCAAGCGTTGCAATAACAGAACGGTGGCAATAAACGCATATATACCCGGTTCAAGATAGTCAGCCTTGGTAAGCCACAGGTAGTGCAATATGCCAAGAATGAGAATCGCATAAACCAGCTTATGCAGTTTTTTCCAGGATTTACCCAGCTTTCTGATCATCGCATTGTTGGATGTGATAGCCAGCGGGATCAAAAGGATAAACGCGGAGAAGCCAAAAGTAATATAAGGTCTGTCGATGATGTCCTCGATCATATCGTGCAGATCTAACGAATGATCGGCAATCAGCCAGATAAGAAAGTGGCAGCAGGCGTAAAAGAATACGTACAGACCCAGCATACGCCTAAATCGGACAACACTGGTATTGCCTGTCCAGACCCGAATTGGCGTGATAGCCAGGGTAATCAATAGAAATCGCAAAACCCAGTCACCTGT
This sequence comes from Gammaproteobacteria bacterium, assembly GCA_029882955.1. Taxonomy (GTDB): domain Bacteria; phylum Pseudomonadota; class Gammaproteobacteria. The sequence goes on along the minus strand of JAOUJX010000208.1, from coordinate 258 downwards.
TTCATGGGTTATGGTTTCTACCGGGTTAGCACCCAGATCGCCTGTAAGCCCACGCCCGACTAAGATTGCGAGTGGCAGCAGACAGAGTGAAAAAAGAACCGGTTTGGCAAAGGGTGATTTTAATAGCTGATTAACAGTCATTCTAAAAGTTTGCGCGTAAATCCATACCATCGTAGAGACTGGCTACTTCTTCTTCGTAACCATTAAACATCAATGTCTCGCGTTTGAATATTTCGCCTATTCGGCGCTCTTTCTTTT
>JAOUJX010000554.1 GCA_029882955.1 Gammaproteobacteria bacterium | reverse complement strand
CGCTACCACCGGCGTCTCACCGCTGGCACCTGCGGACCGAAATGTCGTCTGATCCTTAATCCCGCTTATCCTCAACTGCCCTGATTGCGAGCGGAGGGGATGGGGGCAGGCAGGGTCGGTTGCAGGGATAGCATTTTGTCGTCTATACCGGGGCGCAATCCAGGGTTCGAGTATTTTAGGCCATAATACAATTTCGCGTATTTCCCGATTCTCGACTTCGCAAGAGGCATCGACCAGTAATCCGCTCTGCTGGTTAACCCAGTATCGATGCGGATTACTCAACCAGTCGTGTTTTTCAGAAATCGCATTCAGGCTTTTGGGCACGACCGCATCGATCACCCAGGCCTTTTCAATTCGGTGACAATTGCCTTCGCGCTGCTTCGATTTTTCGATACCTAGCGGCCAGCAAATTTCAACCTCTTCGACGTTATCAGGTTTTTCGACCATGCTATCCGTGCTGCCATCGAGTAAATCAAACGTCGTAAACATCAATGGAGCCGCAGAGAGCGCGCCGTAGTGACCGGGCAAAGGCGTACCATCGGGCCTGCCTACCCAGACACCGACTCGATAGCGATTATTGAAACCGACCGACCAGGCATCCCGGAATCCGTAGCTGGTGCCGGACTTCCAGCCAATCGCTGAATTATTGCTCACTAGCGCATTGCTTGAAAGCCGGTCTGGTCGCGGGATGTTCTGCAACAATCGGCCCACCACCCAGGCCGCAGCCGGCGACATTAGATAGCGAGAGCCCGGCTTGTCACTATTTCTTTTTAAATATTCGAGACTTTCTGTTAACCCTTTGTTAGTAAAAGCACCGTAGCTTTGTACCAGCTCTTCCAGATTGAGGCCGACACCGCCGAGAATGATCGATAGATTGGGTTTAGCCCCGCTTGGCAATCGCAGGTTTAATCCCGCATTTTTCAGTTTCGCGGTGAATTTTACCGGACCGAAATGCTCCAGCACTTCGACCGCAGGGATGTTCAAAGAATATTTCAGCGCATCGGCGAGGCTCACCGGACCCTTAAAGCCGTTGTTGAAATTGGCCGGTCGATAACTCGAAAACTCACGCGGTACATCGGACAAAAGCGAGGCGGAATGCACCAGCCCTGCATCAATCGCCAGGCCATATAAAAAAGGCTTAAGTGTCGAACCCGGAGAACGAACCGCGGATATCATATCGACATTACCAAATCGTTCTCTGGATTCGAAATCGGCCGAACCGACATAACCGATAACCTCGTGTGTCTGGTTATCCACCACCAGGATTGCGGCTGAGCTTCCCGCCGGTAATGCCTCGGCATAGCTCCGTGCCAGATCTTGTAATGTTTGTTGAATACCCGCATCGATAGTGGTTTGTATTATCGACTGGTCTGGATAGCGCTTCGCCAGTCGACGGGCCAGCAGCGGGGCTAACTTAGGAGTAAACGGGGTAAACACCGAGACGCGCTCCTTCGCTGCCTGCGTTACTGCTTCGTCGCTCCAGACGCCTAATTTTAGTAATCGGCGCAACACCTTGTCGCGCGCTTGCCGGGCAAGTTCGGGATGACGGTCTGGCCGTAAACGACTCGGTGCCTGCGGTAAAACTGCCAGTAAGGTCGCCTCGGCTCGAGTCAGATATTCGGCAGATTTACCCAGATACTGAAAGCTAGCCGCTTGAACACCTTCCCGAGTCCCGCCAAACGGCGCATGATTGAGATAAAGTCCGAGGATTTCGCGTTTGGATAAATGCAGTTCCAGTTGCAGGGCTCGCAAGATTTGCTGCAACTTACCCAACATACTTCTCCGATGAGGATGAAACA
>JAOUJX010000207.1 GCA_029882955.1 Gammaproteobacteria bacterium | reverse complement strand
CTGAACGCTTAGCAAACCATTTCGAAATGTTTCAATAGAGGTAATATGACAGGGTTTGTCCAGTACCAGAGCAGTTTCTACCTTCTCATGCGCTTGCCCCGAAACACCCTGCCGCTCTAGTTCTTTAATGCATTCCAGCATCGATAACTGTCGTAAATCCACCCTCAATACCATCGGAGCGGGCCGGTTACCGGCATCGAGTATCGATTCTGCTTGCTCGGGCCAGTCCAGTTCAATCTTGCTTTGAAGCCATGGCGGGTAAGATTTTTCACCAAAACCGGTCGTCATTTCGACCTTATCTCTGATCAGACCGCGCAAAACGGCATTTACCAGGCCTTTCGACCAGCCTTTATTTTGCCACTGAGTTAACTGGACGGTTTCATTCACTGCGGCATGCGGCTCGGTTTTCATGATTGCCAACTGGTATAAACCGAGTAGTAAAATGGCCTCTAAGTCCTTATCTTTTTTCTTGAAGGACTTTCGTAAATACCCGTTTATCACCTGCTGTAGCGCGAAATACCAGCGGCAAACGCCATAAGCCAGTGCGCGAGCGAGTGACAAATCTCGTTCATCGACGCCTTTCGAGGAACCCAGAACGGTTTGCAACGCGTCGTCGAGTGAACGCCCTCGTTGGAGCACCAACAGTATCGCCTTCAGCGCCAGCCAACGCGGGTTGGTTGATTTATCTGCCATAACCTAACTGAATACCAGCCCTGTAAGATTGCGAGCGTTTAAAATCTGACCTGGATTAGACTTATTCTTTCCTGCAAACTGGAGTTCGGTTATCTGCAATATTCCGCTGCCACATTTGACGTAAATACCTTCTTTGTCGTGGTTAACAATCCTACCCATGGGAGCCGAATCATCAACGGTATAGGCTATACTAGCCCGCCAGACTCGCACCGGCTTACCATCTAATGTCGTAAAACTAACAGGCCAGGGAGAGTAGGCCCTAATTTCTCTTTGAATCGATTCCGCCGTCTTACGCCAGTCGATTGCGGCCTCGGCTTTGCTTAGTTTGGCCGCGTAAGTTGTTTGGGCATCGTTCTGAACTTCCGGTTCCAGCGTACCATCGATCAGGTTTTCCAGCGTTCGTAATAATAATTCGGCTCCCAGATCCTTTAATCGATCGTGTAGCTCCCCCGAGTTCCAGTCAGAGTCAATCGGAATTGATTGCTTTAAGAGCATATCCCCGGTGTCCAGGCCTTCAGCCATCTGCATAATTGTAATACCTGTCTCGGCATCACCGGCCAGAATCGCGCGCTGTATAGGAGCTGCACCGCGCCAACGCGGGAGCAAAGAGGCATGAATATTAAAACAGCCATATTTTGGGGTATCGAGTACAGCTTTCGGCAATATAAGCCCATAAGCAGCAACCACCATCAGGTCGGCCTGTAAATCGAATAATTGCTGAACATCATCTTTTTGTTTGAATGACTCGGGCTGATAAACCGGAATATCGTGCTCGAGTGCGCAAGTTTTTACCGGGCTTTGCTGTAGCGCACGACCACGACCGGCCGGACGGTCAGGCTGGGTATAGGCAGCGATCACTCGATGCCGCGAACCGATTAACGCCTCAAGCGCCGGGACCGCAAACTCAGGCGTACCTGCGTAGATTATTTTTAACATGGCTAAGGGTTTCGGAGAACCTGGTCAGCTAGAAGCCTTCTGCTTCTTTTGCTTAACCAGCTTACTACGAATCCGGTTACGTTTAAGTGTCGACAGGTAATCGACAAACAATTTTCCATCGAGATGATCCATTTCGTGCTGAATACAGACGGCCTCCAGGCCCTCGGCTTCGAATTCGATGGTTTCGCCCTTGTCATCTTTCGCCCGCACACGAATATGCTCGGCGCGTCGAACCTTTTCATAAAATCCGGGAACCGACAGGCAACCCTCATCCATTTCCTCTTCGCCATCAGCTTCGATGATTTCAGGATTAATTAAACAACGCGGATTATTCCCCTGGTCGGAGACATCCATGACCAGCAATCGAATATGCCTGTCGACCTGGGTAGCGGCCAGCCCAATGCCGGGTGCTTCGTACATAGTTTCGAACATATCCCGCACCAGTTGCCTGAGATCGGGATCAAATACAGTGACCGGTTTGGCGACAGTGCGCAATTTCGGGTCAGGAAAATGCAAAATATTTAATAAAGCCATGGATTTAAACTTCAAGAAGGTTTACAAGTAGTTGTTCCAAGTTAATGATTATATTAGAATCTTAACGATTAAAAAGGTTGTGGATAGACATTTTTCGACTACAATCGCTGAACCAGCACATCAATATTAGGGTTTCTTATGTCTCACAATACCAAAAGACAGCTGACAAAAGGATCGATCCTGCTTTCCGGTTTGTTACTGATATCAGCCTGCGCGGTTGAAAATGAACCATTTTCAATCGTCGAAGAAACCGATCAATCATCCGGTAACTCGGTCAAGGCTAAAATCCCGGAACAAACATCTGCCGAAACGGTTGTTTACGAACCAGAGTACCCTGAAACGTATATTGTACAAGAAGGTGACACATTATGGGACATTTCCACAGTATTTCTTCGTGACCCCTGGCTCTGGCCTGAAATCTGGTTTAAAAACCCCCAGGTTCAGAACCCTCACCTGATATATCCGGGTGACGTACTGGCGATTATTTATATCGACGGACAAAAACGCATTCAGATTACACGACGCGGCGAAGACGGGCAGGTCCTGGCCGGTGGCAGTAGTGGTAGCGCGGGAATGAAGATCGTCAAGCTTTCACCGCGGGTGCGCTCGCAGTCTATCGATGCCAGCATCCCCTCGATACCAATCGACTCCATCCGCCAGCTACTGCAACGACCGCTCATCATTGACGAAGACGAGCTGGCCAAATCTGCTTACGTGATATCCAGTCAGGACGATCATCTGATAAACAGCATTAATGACAAACTCTATGTGCGCAAGCTCAATACCAGTTCGGGTAATGGTCGTTACCAGATCTTTCGCCCTAATCGTGCGCTCAACGATCCGGATACCGGCGAACTACTCGGGTACGAAGCGTTATTTGTTGGTGATACCAAATTATTACTGGGCGGTGACCCCGCTTCTGTACTGGTAACCAATTCAGAAAGAGAAATATTGCGAAATGATCGTGTGTTACCGATAGACAATACTAATTTTGAACGAGATTTCTTCCCCAAACCGCCCTCGGTTGAGGTTTCCGGAAAAATCGTTTCCTTGCTCGATGCCATTTCACAATTAGGTCAATACCAGACTATAGCTATCAATCTGGGTTTTCGTGATGGTGTAGAGACAGGTAATGTCTTAAATATCAATCGGCCTGGAGATGTGATCCCCGACAAGGAAGAAAATGACCCGGGTTTTCGGGTCAAGTTACCCGACGAGAAAGTCGGCACTGCAATGATCATCCGCTCCTTCGAGAAAATGAGTTACGCACTGGTAATGACCGCTGATCGGCCTGTCAGTATCAAAGACTATGTTGAGTCACCATAATGGTATGAAAAGCTAACTCGCTTAGTGTTCGAACAGAACTGATGCTAACATCAAGGAATTTGGCAGGAATGGATTCTCCAGCACCTAAATGCAGCCTTCCCAACTTAGCAGCTTTTTAAAATTATCCCATGTAACAGGCCTCGGCAGAGTTTCGCTGGAACGACTTGGCGATCATTTCGATGGCAGTTTTAATGGCCTCGTCGAAGCTTCGCACCGTGAGCTGCTCGCCGCTGGATTGAATAACCCGCAGATCGAGCAGATACGCGATCCAGATAAACAGCAGGTTGAGCGTGAACTCGACTGGGCTAAACAGCCAGACAATCATATTATCTGTTACGATGACGAGGCCTACCCGGCATTACTCAAAGAAACCGTAAACTACCCAGCCCTGCTTTATGCCAGCGGTAACATCGACTTACTCTCGACACCACAAATCGCGATTGTCGGTAGTCGTAACTGCAGCCCTGGAGGGGCTAAAAATGCATTTGATTTTGCTTCATTTCTTTCCCGCTCAGGTCTGACTATCACCAGCGGTATGGCCACAGGTATCGATGCCCAGGCACACCTGGGCGCATTGGCAGCGACTGGCAAAACCTTAGCCGTCACAGGAACCGGGCTTGATCGCATTTATCCGTCACGTAACCAGCAATTAGCCTACGACATCCACGAAAAAGGACTATTGATTAGCGAATTCCCTCTCGGCACCGGCCCTAGAAGTGAAAATTTCCCTCGACGCAATCGCATTCTTAGCGGACTATCTATTGCCACTCTCGTCATAGAAGCGACTCAACGCAGCGGCTCATTGATCACCGCTCGCCTGACTCTGGAGCAGGGTCGGGAAGTTTTTGCCATTCCCGGATCAATACACAACCCGCAGGCCAGGGGCTGCCACCAGTTAATCCGCGATGGTGCCCGCCTCGTCGAACAGGCCTCGGACATCATCGATGAATTAGGCAGTTTGCTGGGTTTTATCGCCGAACAACAACAGTCCGATGCCAAAGCAGAAACCGTCGCGCTTGACCCCGAAGCGGAGAAACTACTGCAGGCGATGGGTTATGACCCGGTAACGCCGGATACATTAGTCGAACGCAGTGGCTTGACCATCGACAAGCTTTCATCCATGCTACTGATATTAGAGTTAAACGATTTTGTACAATCGGCACCTGGCGGCTGCTACGTCAGGATTTAAATGAGGCATACATGAAAGAAGGCGTTATAGACGTTTTGATGTACATATTTTCCAGCTACGCTGATCAGGACGAAAACCTGCCCGAAGACCGAGACGGTATCGATGAAGATCTTAGAGCCGCGGGATTCGACCCCGGAGAAATTGACAAAGCCTTCGAATGGCTAGATGGCCTGGCCGAGGTCGAAGACATCCCGGTAATCGAACAGTCATCGTTATCGACACGAGTCTACGCACTTCAGGAATCTCAGCGCCTGGCTAATAATGCCCAGGGATTTTTATATTTCCTCGAGCAATCCGGTGTCCTCACACCCCAGTTACGCGAATTGGTGATCAACCGGGTCATGGCGCTGGATACCGAAGTCGAGGTCGATATCGAAGACCTTAAATGGGTAGTGATGATGGTGTTGTTTAATAGCAATGATAATCACGACGAAGACACTCTGATGCACTATGAAGATATCGTATTTGCCGATCAGCCGGCGATATTCCATTGATGCAAGCAGCAGCTGTTCTCTTTATCAACAAGAAATTTAACCCGAAAAGTAGTCTCTAATGGCCAGCCACCTCGTTATTGTAGAATCACCGGCTAAAGCGAAAACCATCGAAAAGTACCTGGGCAAGGACTTCAAAGTTCTAGCCTCCTACGGTCACGTGCGTGATCTGGTACCCAAGGAAGGTGCCGTCGAAACCGATAATAATTTCAAAATGAATTACAGCGTTGTCGAGCGCAACGAAAAACATATTAACAATATTAAGAAGGAGCTGCGCAAGGCAGACTCTCTATACCTGGCGACTGACCCGGATCGCGAAGGCGAAGCCATTTCCTGGCATTTATACGAATTGCTGAAGGAAAAAGACCTGATGAAAAACAAGCACGCCTATCGCGTTGCTTTTAACGAAATCACCAAACAGGCGGTATCCGAAGCGGTGGCCAACCCGCGTGAAATCACCATGGACCTGGTCAACGCACAGCAGGCCCGCCGCGCGCTCGATTACCTGGTGGGTTTTAACCTGTCACCTCTGTTATGGCGCAAAATTCGACGCGGTTTATCAGCCGGGCGGGTGCAAAGTCCGGCACTGCGCATGATCGTCGAGCGAGAACTCGAAATCGAAGCCTTTAATCCGCAGGAGTACTGGACGATCGAATCGGATAACGAATTCGAAAATCAGGCCTTTAGCGCGAAGCTAAGCCTACTGGAAGGCGAAAAGGTCAAGCAGTTCACCATCACCAACGACGAGACTGCGCAAAACGCACACCGTATACTGACTGACGCAGCCCATGGCAAGCTGCTGGTGCACCAGGTCGAAAAGAAACAACGTAAACGCAATCCAGCACCTCCATTTACAACTTCGACTTTACAACAGGAAGCCTCGCGCAAGCTTGGTTTTGGTGCACAGAAGACCATGCGTACCGCGCAAAAGCTGTACGAAGGTATCGATATCGGTGCCGGTCAGGTCGGTCTCATTACCTATATGCGTACCGACTCGGTGAGTCTGTCTAACGATGCGCTGGAAGATATTCGCACGTTAATTGCACAAAAATATGGTAACCAGGCCCTGCCAGAGGAGCCCCGGTTTTACAAAACCAAAGCTAAAAATGCACAGGAGGCACACGAAGCCATACGACCAACCAGTGCAATGAATGACCCGGAACAAATCAAAGCCCATCTCGGCAATGACGAATACCGTTTATACAGCCTGATCTGGAAGCGTACCGTAGCCTGCCAGATGATTCACGCTACTCTCGATACCGTATCTGTCGATCTAGCCTGTGGGCCACAAAACATGTTTCGCGCCACCGGCTCGACCATACGCGATCCGGGCTTTATGCGCGTTTATACCGAAGGCCTGGATGACAATAAAAAAGATGATACTCGCGAAAATATTCTGCCACCGTTAAAACAGGGCGACGAGGTCGATTTAAAAGAAATTCGCCTCGAACAGCATTTCACCGAGCCACCACCGCGATTCAGCGAAGCAACCCTGGTAAAAACGCTGGAAGAATATGGCATCGGACGACCATCGACTTATGCATCGATCATCACCACATTGTTAGACCGCGAATATGCCGAGCTGGAAAACAAACGCTTTCACCCCACCGACGTCGGCCGTGTGGTAGCGAAATTTCTGACCCAGCATTTTACCCAGTATGTCGATTACGACTTCACCGCGCAGCTAGAAGACACACTCGATGAAATATCGCGTGGAGAATCCGACTGGCTACCGCTGATGCAGAAATTCTGGACCAACTTCAAGGCACTGGTTGACGACAAAATGGAGAGCGTCAGTCGGGACGAAGCAATACAGTCACGTCAGCTCGGAATCGATGAAAAATCCGGCAAGCCAATTTCAGTACGCATGGGCCGATACGGACCTTTTGTGCAGATCGGCACCCGCGACGACGAAGACAAGCCTAAATTCGCCGGCCTCAGACCCGGCCAGAAAATGGATAGCATAACCCTCGAAGAGGCGCTTGAGTTATTCAAGTTACCGCGCATGCTCGGTGAGTCTCCGGAAGGTGAAGAAATATCGGCCAACATAGGTCGCTTCGG
>JAOUJX010000553.1 GCA_029882955.1 Gammaproteobacteria bacterium | reverse complement strand
CTGAAACCCCTCTCGCCGAGGCAATGCAACAAGCTCTTAAACAGGGCGTTGACATAATAGAAGGCCCAATAACGCGTACCGGCGCGAATGGTGCTATCGAATCGTTTTATTTTCGAGATCCTGATTTAAACCTGATCGAAGTATCGAATTATCTATAGATCATGACCCTGCTTAATACCCGGCGGGGACCATCAGCCGATAATTGAGAGCCAATAGAGGATTAAAGGCCGTCGGTATCAAACCTTCCCGACGGCCTTAAAATACTGCTTAACATCTTTCTTTAAGCAGATTGATCAGACGAATACGGGGCAAGTCCACCCGTTCCGACTCCTCTTTGGCCTGTGCTCGTGTAATGCCCATATCCTTCAGCATATCGTCTGAGGCCTGGAGCAACTGCCGACGTTCACGAGCTACGTCGGCTTTTAGCTTTTTAATTTCAAAACTGTGCTGCAGCACTTGCCCTATATTCCGGAAAAGGCCAAAAGATGTTTCAACTATGCCCTGAGAGCAATTTTCGGTGTATATGGTCATAATCTTCTCCTATCAATAATTGTGAACAATCAAGCCACTTACTTAACGGATATTGACTATAGGTGAAATAACTTGTATAAGTAAATCGAATTAAATTGATTACTTATTTCACAAATATTGATGACCCCCAATCGCCTGCAGAATCTCGATCTCAGTACCTTGCGCAGCTTCGTCACCATTGCCGAATCCGGCAGTATGACTCGCGCAGCCAGCCGCCTGTTCATGACCCAGTCTGCCATTAGCATGCAGATCAAACGGCTGGAAAATAGCCTCGGCCTGACCGTGTTCGATCGCTCCGCACAGGGCATGACGACAACCACCGAAGGCGAACAACTATTACATTTCGCCAATCAAATGCTGGCCATCAACGACGAAGCGATGGGCCGTCTGACCTCCCCCGACTACGAGGGACAAATTAGACTCGGCGTACCCTGCGATATTATTTACCCCGATATTCCGGGTATCCTGAAAGAGTTCAGCCGCGATTACCCGCGAGTACAAATCAGATTTTCGTCGGGAGGAACGTACCGGCTATTAAATCAGTTTAAACAGGGACAACTCGATATTGTGTTAACAACAGAAGCACAACCCGGCCAGGACGGCAAGATAATCAGTACTCGACCACTGCTCTGGACCGGCGCAAATGACGGGAATGCCTGGAAGAAAAGCCCTCTACCGCTCGGGATTTCGAAAAACTGTGCATTCCGCCCAGCCGCGATCAAGGCACTGGACGACGCCGGTATCGACTGGGTCGATATCGTCGCCTCAGAAGACATGACAGCAGCAGAAGCAATGACTTCGGCTGACCTTTGTGTCAGCGCCGAACTGGATTGCGCAGCAGGCTCTGGCCGAGCAGCCATAAATCATGCGGGTCAACTACCCATACTGCCAAAAGTTTCTATCGTTCTATATTGCGCTGATACATCCAGCAACCATCTTGGGCGATCTTTGCAGGAGTACCTGGAGCGCGCTTATATATGAAACTTCTTTAACTCTAAATATGGTTAATCACCAAACTATTTAAACAAATCCTGAATATTCTTCAGATCACTTTTACCTTCCACAATTTCAGAGACTTCCAGCCCCGCAAGCTCGTGGGGGAATACCAGCCATTCTTCACTTTGATGTACGAAATAATCGGGCTCGAAGTCGACCACGTTTTTACCCGGTTTATACCAGGGACAGGCCACCCGAATATCGGACGGCGTATTCAGTCGGGATTGGGTTTTAATTTGTTTTATTAACGCATCAACACTACGCCCCGAATCAAAAACGTCATCCAC
>JAOUJX010000206.1 GCA_029882955.1 Gammaproteobacteria bacterium | reverse complement strand
CCGACAAGAAAGTCCGTGACCAGTTTGCCAAATACGAAGCCGAAGGCTATGGCCACTTCCCGATCTGTATGGCGAAGACGCAGTATAGCTTCTCCACCGATCCGGCACTGATGGGTGCACCGATTAACCACGAGGTACCGATTCGCGAGATCCGATTATCTGCCGGTGCCGAGTTTATCGTCTGTGTCTGCGGCGACATCATGACCATGCCGGGCCTGCCGCGGGTACCGTCGGCGGATAATATCCATCTCAATGATGAAGGCCTGGTTGAAGGACTGTTTTAGGTCAACACCATAATATGTCTACAGCAGAAAACAATACTGCCCCGGTTGATAACCGGGGCAAACGCAAGCGCGGCAAAATAAAAGGCCGAGTTGTCGATCCTAATGCGCTGCTGGAAATCAGGGCATTATTAAAAGGCGAATCATTCGCCAAAGATTATTTAATCGAGCATTTGCATAAAATTCAGGATAAGTTCGGCTATCTGTCGGCCCCGCATCTGGTTGCACTCGCGGCTGAAATGAAACTTGCCACCACTGAAGTCTACGAGGTAGCCAGTTTTTACCACCATTTCGACGTAGTGAAAGAAAACGATACGCCGCCACCTGCATTAACTATCCGTGTTTGCGAGTCAGTCAGCTGTGAAATGGCGGGTGCCGAAACCTTGATCAGCTCGCTGGAAAACGCACTGGGCGACACCGTTCGCGTACAGCGCGTACCCTGCATCGGTCGCTGCGATAAGGCGCCGGCTGCCGTGGTTGGACAGCATACCGTCGATAACGCTACAACAGTTTCCGTTCAATCTATCGTCGAATCGGGTCATACCCGCCAGCCGGATCCAACCGATACCATTCATTTTGACTCCTATCGCGATGCCGGTGGTTACAGTCTGCTGGAGAAACTGCTGGCTGGAGACACCAGCGCCGAAACCATTATCAAAGCACTAGACAATACCGCCCTGCGCGGGCTTGGTGGCGCAGGTTTTCCTGTCGGTCGCAAATGGAGCATATTAAGCAGTCAGGCCGCACCACGCATGATGGCGGTAAATATTGATGAAGGCGAACCCGGTACTTTTAAAGATCGCTTTTACATGCTCAAAGATCCGCATCGTTTTCTCGAAGGCATGCTAATTGCCGCCAACGTAATCGATATTAAGCAATGCTATATCTATGTCCGAGACGAATACCCTTCGGTCATTACAACCTTAAAAACCGCCATAAAAGACCTGGTGAAACTTCAGTTCGATTTGCCCGATATCCAGATTCGACGAGGAGCCGGGGCTTACATCTGTGGCGAAGAGTCGGCCATGATCGAATCGATCGAAGGTAGGCGCGGTATGCCAAGGCTGCGCCCGCCTTATGTAGCCGAAGTCGGGTTATTCGGTCGCCCGACACTCGAACACAACTGCGAAACCCTGTGGTGGATTCGAGATGTCATCGAAAAAGGCAGTGACTGGTTTGATTCACAGGGTCGTCATGGTCGTAAGGGCTTACGCAGCTTTTCGGTATCCGGTCGAGTAAAAAACCCCGGTGTTCACCTGGCCCCCGCCGGTATCACCATGCGCGAGTTGATCGATGAATATTGCGGCGGCATGCTCGACGGGCATAAATTCTACGGTTATTTTCCTGGCGGGGCTTCGGGCGGCATATTACCGGCCTCACTTGGTGACATTCCACTCGACTTCGATACCTTGCAACCTCACGGCTGTTTTATCGGTTCTGCCGCGATTATTGTTTTGTCTAACCGGGATAGCGCTAAAAAAGCCGCTTTAAATGCAATGAAATTTTTCGCCCACGAATCCTGTGGTCAATGCACTCCCTGTCGGGTCGGCACCGAAAAAGCAGCCGGGCTGATGACCGAAGAGCAATGGGATATCGACGCATTAAACGACCTTGCAACCGTGATGATCGATGCATCCATATGCGGTCTGGGTCAGGCAGCGCCAAACCCGATGTTATCGGTCATCAAATACTTTCCACAGGAACTTGGCCTACCGGAGAACACATAGAAATGGCAGCTAATCCGGAAGCATTACCACAACCCGTAAAATTCACGCTGGATGGTGTCGAGATTGAAGCCAGGCCCGGTGAAACCATTATCAACGCCGCGAAACGAACCGGCACCGACATTCCGCATCTGTGTTATAGCGAAAATCTGCGACCCGATGGTAACTGCCGGGCCTGTGTGGTCGAAATAGAAGGCGAGCGCGTACTCGCACCAAGCTGCGTACGTAAACCGACACCCGGTATGGTGGTGCATACCAAAAATGAACGAGCTCGTAAATCACAGAAACTGGTGCTTGAATTATTAATCGGCGATATGCCCGAAACCAGCTACAAGCTCGATAACGAACTAACCGACTGGGCAGAAAAACTCAATGTCACCGCACCCCGATTCCAAACACGTCAGCAACCCGCTGCCGACCTGTCGCATCCGGCAATTGCGGTTAATATGGATGCCTGCATCCAATGCACACGTTGTCTGCGAGCCTGCCGGGAGACCCAGGTCAACGACGTTATCGGCCTGGCTAAACGCGGGCATCATGCTGAAATCGTATTCGACATTGCCGATGACCTCGGTCAGAGCTCCTGCGTCGCCTGCGGCGAATGTGTCGCCGCCTGCCCGACCGGCGCCCTCAGTAATGCCACCGGCGCACAGCAAATAGCGGCGGATAAAACGGTCGACTCGGTTTGCCCCTATTGCGGTGTCGGCTGTTTGCTCACCTATCACGTGAAAAACGAAAAGATTGTTCGAGTCGAAGGCCGGGATGGTCCGGCGAATTTTAGCCGTCTATGCGTCAAAGGCCGCTATGGCTTCGATTATGTCGCACATCCAAACCGTTTAACAAAGCCACTAATTCGCAAAACCGGTATCGAAAAGGGGTTAAACGAACACTTCGACCCGGCCGACCCCTCGAAGATGTTTCGCGAAGCGAGCTGGGAAGAAGCCATGTCGCTAGCCGTAGATGGTTTGAAAGCCATACGAGACAGCAGCGGTAGCAATGCACTTGCAGGTTTCGGTTCGGCCAAGGGCAGCAACGAAGAAGCCTACCTTTTCCAGAAACTGGTTCGCGCCGGTTTCGGCACCAATAACGTCGATCACTGCACGCGTCTTTGTCACGCTTCCAGTGTGGTAGCGCTACTGGAAGGTCTGGGTTCAGGCGCAGTATCGAACCAGATAGACGACGTTGCCAATGCCGAAGTCATCGTAGTGATCGGCTCTAACCCGACCACCAACCACCCGGTGGCCGCCACCTTCATGAAGAACGCCATCAAACAGGGGAAAAAGTTAATTCTGATGGATCCGCGTCGTACCGATATCGCGCGACACGCCGAATATTTTCTACAGTTCAAACCCGATACCGATGTTGCGCTACTGAACTCGATTTTACAGGTCATCGTCGAAGACGGGCTGACCGACCACGATTTCATCCAGAATCGTACCTCCGACTACGAGGCGCTTAAAGCCAATGTCGCCGATTTTACACCCGAGAAAATGGCACCGATCACCGGCATTCCGGCTCAAACCATACGCGAAGTCGCGCATTTATATGCAACATCGAAAGGCTCGATGATTTTCTGGGGCATGGGTGTTTCACAGCATACCCACGGTACCGACAACGCGCGTTGTTTAATCGCATTATCCATGATTACCGGTCAGATCGGCCGACCCGGAACCGGGCTGCACCCGTTACGCGGTCAGAATAATGTCCAGGGCGCATCGGATGCCGGCCTGATACCGATGGTGTTTCCCGATTACCAGCGCGTCGATAATCCGCAAATACACGCCAAATTCGAAAATTACTGGAACGCCAGCCTGGACAACAAGCCCGGCCTGACGGTGGTAGAAATCATGCATGCCGCACTCGATGATAAAATCAAAGGCATGTACGTCATGGGCGAAAACCCGGCCATGTCGGATCCGAACCTTAACCATGCTCGCGCGGCTTTGGCCGCCCTCGATCATCTGGTAGTCCAGGATATTTTCCTCACCGAAACCTGCGCCTTTGCCGATGTTATATTGCCGGCATCGGGCTGGGCCGAAAAAGATGGTACGGTCACCAATACCGACCGTCGCGTACAGCTCGGTAAAGCCGCAGTTCCTCTGCCCGGTGAAGCCCGGCAGGATTTATGGATCATCCGTGATATCGGGCAGGGACTCGGCCTCGACTGGAACTACCAGCAGGTGTCAGAGGTTTACGAGGAAATGCGCGGCGCCATGCCGAGTATTGCCGGTATATCCTGGGACAGACTATCCGAACATGGCTCGGTGACATATCCCTGTAATGACGAGCAGGATCCCGGCCAGCCGGTAGTCTTCAAACAGGACTTTCCGACCGAAAATGGCAGAGCCCGGTTAGTCCCGGCACAGTACATGACTGCCAACGAGTTACCAGACGACAATTATCCTTTTGTATTGATGACCGGTCGCCAGCTTGAGCACTGGCATACCGGCTCAATGACACGTCGAACCGACGTGCTTGACGCCATCGAACCGGTGCCAATCGTTTCGATTAACCACCAGGACCTTCAGGACATTGGGGTCGGCGCTGGCGATGAAATTACCGTCTCATCGCGCCGTGGCGAGATTACCGCCTTCGCGCGTAGCGATTCGGGTCTCAATCGCGGTGAACTATTTATTCCATTTTGCTATCATGAAGCAGCGGCCAATTTATTAACAACGGACGCTCTCGATCCTTTTGGCAAAATACCCGAATTCAAATATTGCGCCGTAACTATAAAAGCCGGCTAACCAGGCGTTTTGATCTAGAATAGGTAATCAGCCCGATTTTTTGTAACACCCTTAACTTTAAACCCATAGAGACTTCTGATGAACTTACACGAATACCAATCGAAAGAACTCTTCCGTTCCTACGGCATTCCGGTGCCGAATGGTAAAGTGGCATTTTCTGCTGACGAAGCAGTCGAAGCCGCTAAATCCCTAAACGGTGAGAGAGTTGTAGTCAAAGCCCAGGTTCACGCCGGTGGGCGCGGAAAGGCTGGTGGCGTCAAGCTGGTCGACAACGCCATCGAAGCCGGCGAATTTGCCGGCTCACTATTAGGCACCAATCTGGTGACCTTCCAGACCGATGCCAATGGGCAGCCGATTAACCGTATCCTGGTTGAAGAAACCTGCGATATCGCCAACGAGCTTTATCTCGGTGCAGTACTCGACCGTTCCAAACGTCGAGTCGTCATCATGGCCTCAACCGAAGGCGGCGTCGAGATCGAGAAAGTTGCTCACGAAACGCCTGAAAAAATTCTCAGGGCAACCATCAACCCGCTGGTTGGCGTGATGCCGTATCAATGTCGCGAACTGGCTTTTGGTCTGGGCTTAAGCGGTGATCAGATCAAACAATTTACCAAACTACTGACCGGCCTCGGCAAACTCGTTGTCGAAAAAGACCTCGCGCTGGTCGAAGTCAATCCACTGGTAATCACCGGTAGTGGTGACCTGCTTTGCCTCGATGGCAAAATTAATATCGACAGTAACGCACTGTTTCGCCATCCCGATCTGGTTGAAATGCGCGACAAGTCCCAGGAAGACGAGCGCGAAAATCGCGCCGCTGAGTGGGATCTAAACTATGTTGCGCTCGATGGCGAAATCGGCTGCATGGTCAACGGTGCAGGGCTGGCGATGGCGACTATGGACATTATCAAACTCAGCGGTGGTGACCCGGCGAACTTTCTCGATGTCGGCGGTGGCGCAACTAAAGAGCGCGTAGCCGAAGCCCTGAAAATTATTTTATCCGACGACAAAGTCAAAGGTATCCTGGTGAACATCTTCGGTGGCATCGTACGCTGCGACCTGATTGCCGAAGGCATTATCGCCGCAGTCGCTGAGGTCAATATCTCGGTACCCGTAGTCGTCCGGCTCGAAGGCACCAAGGCACCTGAAGGTACCGAATTATTGAATAACAGTGGTCTTAACCTGATTGCAGCGCAAGACCTCGGAGAAGCCGCCGCGAAGATAGTCGCCGCAGTGGAGGAAGCAAAATGAGCGTATTAATTAATAAAGACACTAAAGTCATCTGCCAGGGTTTCACCGGTAAGCAGGGTACTTTCCACTGCGAGCAGGCGATCGCCTATGGCACCAACATGGTCGGTGGCGTCACCCCGGGTAAAGGCGGCCAATCCCATCTCGACTTGCCCGTTTTCAACACGGTTCGCGATGCGGTTCAAACAACCGGTGCCGATGCAACCGTCATCTATGTACCCGCCGCTTTCTGTAAAGATTCAATCATCGAAGCCGCCGAGTCGGGCGTACGTTTAATCGTCTGCATCACCGAAGGCATCCCAACTCTGGATATGGTCGAAGCCAAGATAGCAGTCGAGATGAGTGGTGCGCGTTTAATCGGCCCCAACTGCCCCGGCATAATCACGCCAGACGAATGCAAAATCGGCATCATGCCCGGTTCAATTCATATGTCGGGCAAAGTCGGCGTGGTATCGCGTTCGGGTACCTTAACTTATGAGTGCGTGAAACAAACCTCGGACCTGAATTACGGTCAGAGCACCTGTATCGGTATCGGCGGCGACCCTATTCCCGGTACTAACTTCATTGATGCACTGGCCCTGTTTGAAGCAGACCCGGACACCAAGGCTATTCTAATGTGTGGTGAAATCGGTGGAACCGCCGAAGAAGAAGCAGCCGAATTCATCCAGAGCAATGTAAGCAAGCCTGTTGTTTCCTATATTGCCGGCGTCACCGCGCCGAAGGGTAAACGGATGGGCCACGCCGGTGCTATCATCGCAGGTGGTAAAGGTACTGCAGCGGAGAAATTTGCCGCGCTGGAAAAAGCCGGAGTGCATACGGTTCAATCACCTGCCGAGCTTGGTAAGGGTGTGCAGCAAGCTACTGGCTGGTAGTCGCACGGCTACTTAACACTTAACCCACCCAATCTGTTGATTATTCACAGATTGGGTGGAATTTAGTCCTCGCTTAAGTTAATCCTGATTAGATTTAAGTTTCCAGGACTTGACGAAAATCAATATTTGTTTGATCAGGCAGAGTAGATTGGCTCGGTAAGCTGATATCAAATGGCAATGGGAGTTATTGGAAGCGTTGTTAGGAGGATAACGTGTGAAAACCCGGCTATCAGGCTCACTTATACTAAAAACGGGCAATTACAAAGGACTATTCCTTTCTGGGAAAAGCTTATTGGATCTCTGCACTCGCTTCCCCAGCGATCAATTTGATATTGAACCCTCTCCAGTTCATTACCAGGTAATTTTAACTCTCATTGGAAACATATTCCTGGCCGCATCCCCAGCGCAAATATGGCAATGTGCCT
>JAOUJX010000552.1 GCA_029882955.1 Gammaproteobacteria bacterium | reverse complement strand
ACGCCAGTGCCGCTTCGAGTCCCGCCGGACCTGCTCCGACCACCAGTACTCGACTATCAGAGCCTTTGCTGTCGATTTTTTCCGGGTGCCAGCCGCGCCGCCACTCTTCGCCCATAGTCGGGTTTTGCGTACAGCGAATCGGTACATGCTTGCTGTCACCGGTATAACAGATATTACAGCCGATGCATTCTCGGATATCTTCGGGCCGCCCCTGTTCTATTTTCTGTGGCAGAAAGGGATCTGCAATAGAAGGGCGAGCCGCACCGATAAAGTCGACAATGCCGCGTTTTACCTGACTGACCATGGTGTCGGGTGAGGTGAAACGACCGACCGTGACCACCGGCTTACTGGTTTTTGCTTTTACATTCGACATATAGGCTTCGAGCGCAGCTTCTTTGGTAAACCGGGAAACGCCCATCTCCAGCGAATAATCCCAGACGTTGATATCCCAGAGGTCAGGTAATTCGGCCATTGCTTCGAACATCGCCATTCGGTCATTATGTACCGGCACGCCATCGCCACCACCACCATCGTCAACGGTAAACCTTACCGCTACCGCGCATTTGTCGCCGACTGCGTCTTTGGTTTCCTCGATTAATTCACGCACCAGTCGCATACGGTTTTCGAGTGAGCCACCGTATTCGTCGCTACGTGTATTGAGCTTCGGGTTAAGAAAATTGTCCAGCAGGTAATGATGGGTCGCGTAGACATAAACGATATCGAAACCGGCTTCTTTCGCGCGTAACGCAGCGTTGCGGTGCCAGCGCCTGAGTTCTCTGATATCGGCTCTGTCCATGGCACGGGACTGGTGTGGATCGTTATTCCAGTTTGGCATCGAGGCGACATCCATGGAGACTTCACGGCTCAGCAAATTGGCCGAACGACTTCCGCTAACCCATAACTCGGCCCCCGCGAGGGAACCGTGTTCGTGCAGCTTGTCGGTCATAAAACGATGCGACTTAATATCGTTTTTATCCCATAGCGAATGGGACGGGTAGGGTGCGTCGTCGGAAGCCGGGTGGATTGAACAATATTCAGTACAAACTACGCCCCAGCCGCCCTCGGCTTTCATGCCGCGCAAGTCTGCTACCATACGCGGTCGTAACCAGCCCATGCCGGTGCAATGCGGCACCTGGTAAAATCGGTTCTTCGCAGTGACCGGGCCGATTTTCACCGGTTCAAATAATATGTCGTAACGAGGGTCGCGTTGGTTCAAGGTCGGATCTCCAGGGCTGGTCGACTGTTCGTTTAGCTAAGCAACTGGCCAGGTAATTCTCGTTTAAAAGGAACTGCGTTGCTCTTCGGTTCGTCTAGTTCGCGAGCATATCTATGCCCGCTCCATACCGCCGCTGCAATAGTACCAGGCGAAAGATTATCACCGATTTGAGTGATAGATTTAATTCCAGCTTTATCCAGCGCTGGCTGGTTATCGATTAGCTGCTGATATAGTTCATCTTCGGGGTGACGCATGGTAACCAGCACGACACTATCGGCGGCTATGGTTTCACGGGCATCGGTATAGGTACAGGCTATTTCTACCTCACCGTTACCGACTCTGGTTAAATTGCGATGCGGTCGAATATCAACACCTAATTTCAGTAACAGGGTTTGAATACGTTCCTGTTCCAGCGTCAGCTGTGTCCAGCTCGATACCTCTGCGGCAGGTGTCACTAAGGTAACCTGGTGGCCTTCATTGCACAATTTCTCGGCCAGTAATCCACCCATATAATAATGGTCGTCGTCAAATATGACGACTTTTCCAACGGGCTCCCTACCTGCCATAATATCGTCAGGGGTATAAACATGCCCGGCAGGCGTACCTTCG
>JAOUJX010000551.1 GCA_029882955.1 Gammaproteobacteria bacterium | reverse complement strand
CCTTCGTTCAATCGCTGCTGTTAAGCCTGTCTAACAAGTTACTTAATATTATTATATTCCTCATACTCATCCCTTTTCTGACTTATTACATGCTGAAAGACTTTCGTTCGGTGCGTAATCGACTGATGAACTGGCTACCGAATTCGAATTTTGAACTGGGCTGGTTAATTTATCACCGGGTTTCAAAGCAACTGCTGTCCTATACCCGCGGAGTGATGACCCAATCGATGATTATGGCCACGGTATGTATCATCGGTTTTAGTATTATTGGCCTGGATATCCCAGTGTTATTAGGCGCCATGACCGGCATTCTGAATCTAATCCCCTATGTTGGACCGATTATTTCGATTGTATTAAGCCTGTTAGTGGCTTCTGCAATGACACCTTTTGACCCTTCGTTATTATATTTGTCGGTGCTAGTCATCCTTACTGCTCAGGTCGTGGATAATGTCGTGGTGATACCTTCGGTAATAGCCAATGCGGTGAACTTACATCCTGTCGAGGTCATACTCGGCATTATGATTATCGGCACTGCCTTTGGTACGGTTGGTGTCATTCTGGCTATTCCTGCGATTGCAACCGCGAAGATTGTTTATCACAACCTTTACACCGATATACATAACGCCCGGCTGAAACCGACGATTCGTCATTAAAATAAATTTAAGACTTCGACTTTAGACTCGCGGCCAAAGATTCCAGCGCCTGTTTCAACGGCTCG
Source organism: Gammaproteobacteria bacterium (assembly GCA_029882955.1). Lineage (GTDB taxonomy): Bacteria > Pseudomonadota > Gammaproteobacteria. The sequence continues at coordinate 1,111 of JAOUJX010000551.1, read as the reverse complement.
TCTTCTATCCACTGCGCATTGCGTGTGATTCCGTCGGCCGTATCACCAGAGACCTTAGAGGGCCTTTTTGCCTGCGGTCGTTGACCGGGTTGCAACAAACTCCCCGGCATGGTTTTGAATTTTAAAGTCTGTTTATAGTTTAGCGTTTCAAAAACCTGCTGTTGCAATTCACGCTGATAGAGACGCAGGTAATTAGCGGTCTGGGCATCGTCTACTGCAACGATAATTTCCCGGGCTGATATATTAAGTACGTGTATTCGTTGCGAGACTGGTTCCGCTAACTGCTCTTCAAGAAAGCGCTGAACTTTGTTGGTCTGGCCTTTAATTTGATGGTAATTAGCCGGTAGCACCGACTTACACCAACTTGAGAAACGTTTGTTGCTCATGCCGTCGTTAGCGCTTGCGTCCCCTGCCCTGACGTCGATTATTCTGCGCCAGCGGGTAGTCGAGTTGCAAACGCTGGTAAAGTTTTTTGACGACATCGTCTTCAAAAAAACGGTACTTGCCCGGCTTTAACCACTTGGGCAGATTAAACTGGTCGTAACGTACTCGCGTCAATCGACTCACTTCAACTCCGACCGCTTCCCAGAGCCTGCGAACCTCACGGTTACGACCCTCTTTGAGGATAACGTGATACCAGTGATTGGTACCCTCGCCGCCGCCATCGATAATTTGATCGAATTTTGCTAAACCATCTTCGAGCTGTATACCCTGCTCTAGCTGTTTAATCATATCGGTTGTCACTGTGCCGTGTACGCGTACTGCGTATTCGCGTTCTACTTCGAAACTGGGGTGCATTAACCGATTGGCCAACTCGCCCTGATTGGTAAACAGCAGTAGCCCACTGGTATTGATATCGAGTCGGCCGATACTCACCCAGCGACCGCTACCCAGACCCGGCAAATTAGCAAAGACGTCGGTACGGCCTTCTGGATCAGCTCGCGAACAAACTTCCCCGACCGGTTTGTGATACATCAATACCTTTGGCTTGAGATCAACCTGACTGATCCGGATTATCTTCCCGTCCAGGGCGATTTTTTCGTTACCATTGATCTGATCCCCGGGTTTGGCAACTTCACCATTAACCGAGATGCGGCCAGCCTGTAACATA
>JAOUJX010000007.1 GCA_029882955.1 Gammaproteobacteria bacterium | reverse complement strand
CGTACGACCCCCCTAATATCACCTATTCGACGGGCTGCCAATAAAGTACCAAAAACATAGGGTACAGCACTGGAACCGGCTTCATGACGAATCACCAGTCTTTCACCGGATTGTGCAAATATCGATTCAACCGCGAGCAAGTAACTGGGAAGGCGCACCGAGTGTACCTGTACACCATTTATACTGGCACCGCGAATTTCCTCTGGCCCGATAGTCTGGTCAATTGGTAAATCCAGTTTAGGTTTGCGCACATCACCCAGGAGTTCGGCTAGCTCGCCCGCAGTTCCGCTCGGTGCGTCAGGCTTGGTCGAAGCGGCATAATCAATGATTTCAAATTGCTCGATATGCTTTGCTGCAAATAAAGAAAAGTGTTGGGCTAAAGCAGCGCAAAGCGCAAAATTTCCGGTGACCACTCCAACACCCGCGGCGCGGGCCGCATCATCGATTTTATCGATATCGGTTGCAGTGAAACCGGTGGTTCCAAGAATGACTGGTATGCCGCGTTCGATAGCGGACAATGTGTTAGTCATACCGTAATCGGGATGAGTGTACTCAATTAATACATCGCAGGGCTGCTCGAATGCCTGCTCAAGTGTTGGCGTGACAATCAATCCGGCAGCTTCGTCTCCAATCGCAGTTCCGATGTCCTGACCCGCAGCACGGCGAGCAACTGCGCCAGTCAAGGTCATATCACTGGCGGCTAGTACGCCCCGGACGAGTTCGGCGCCAGTCCAACCGGTTGCACCGGAAATACAGATATTAAGCATGTTTGATTATTTTTTGAAGAAACAAGGAGAATAATCTTACACCAAAATCAAAGATTATTTCCTGTGGCGACAGGCATTGGAGATAGATGGAGTGAACTACCGCCCGGAACGTACAATGAACCGGTTAGACGCCAGGTTTCGGTTGTTAACTGGACATGCCAGCGACCCTGGTCAAGTGCGTCAATTTCAGCAATATAGGTGTGATTATCACCAGGCTCAAGCAACAGGATTTGATCCAGTCCCGCCCGGGTGGCATGAAACAAACCAAGACTTATTTGCTCGTCGGTGATTGCTGATGCGTTCGCTTTTAACTGAACCTCAACCTTACCATCAGAAAAATTAATTTGAGACGACAAACCCATGGCGCTAGCGGCCTGGTCACGGGCTAGCACCATATTAATCTGCTTGCCCTTTTTATAGTAATCGTCGACTACCAGGCCGGTATCGGACTGAATCGCCAGGGTCAGCATAATCATGCCTACCACTACAGCGGAAAATGGAATCAGGATAAGCATCCAGACGTAGGGTTGGCTTTTCCAGGATTCGGACTCAGTTGACTCTATTAGCATAGTTATTTCCGTGGGCCGAGAAAGCGGGCTTCTTCCTCGACGATTAAATGGTTGGCATCTTGCGCCTGTAGACGAAAGCTTACAGAGGCGCTTTGTGCGCTTAAATTAGCTTCGTCGGCTCGCAGGCGAACAATTAATTCACTGACCGTTCCTGCATTCACATAGATATTATCGACATCGGTAAAAAGCTCCAGGTCGGTGATACCTTCGACACTCAGGATAAATGCATGAGGGTTATCGTCCATGTTTAAAATCTTCAGCGTATAAACGTTTTCGATTAAACCTTCGTTAGTCTCGCGATATAGCTGGTTGCGATCTCGAATAACGTCCAGATCGAGTGCCACGCGCTGCGACAGGTCATAGAAAACTGTGATGGTCGCAATGGCGAGGATGATGGCGTATATGACGATTCGAGGACGGAGAATTTTACTGGGTTTATTTTGAATCGCATTTTCTGTTGTGTATCGGATCAGACCTCGATCATATCCAAGTTTGTCCATGACCTCATCGCAGGCATCGATGCATGCCGAGCAGGCGATGCATTCGTATTGCAGGCCGTCGCGGATATCGATTCCTGTTGGACAAACCTGATAACAAAGCGTGCAGTCTACACAATCGCCGAGTCCGGCAGCAGATTTATCGACACTGCGTTTACGGGGTCCCCGTGGCTCGCCACGCATGTCATCATAGGCCACAATCAGGGTGTCGTTGTCGAACATGGCGCTTTGAAATCGAGCGTAAGGGCACATGTATTCGCAGACCTGCTCGCGCATCCAGCCAGCATTACCGTAGGTGGCGAAGCCGTAAAAAAATATCCAGAAAGTTTCCCAGGGGCCGAGATTAAAGCCGATAAAACTGGCCGCGAGTTCATTGATAGGTGTGAAAAATCCGACGAAAGTAAATCCGGTCCACAACGAAAATACAAGCCAGAGGGTTTGTTTGATAGCCTTAACGCGGAACTTGTCCCAGCTCCAGGCGGCTTTGTCGCGTTTCATTTGTTGGGAACGCGTGCCTTCGATTTTGCGTTCTATCCAGATATAAGCTTCTGTCCAGACTGTTTGAGGGCATGCATAGCCACACCAGATACGCCCCGCGAGGGCAGTAAAGAAGAATAACGACAAAGCTGCAACGATGAGTAAGCCAGCCAGATAGACGAAATCCTGGGGCCAGAGGGTGAGCCCGAATATATAAAATTTACGTGCTGGAAGATCGAATAAGACTGCTTGATGCCCATCCCAGCGTAATAGCGGTGTGCCATAAAATATCCCGAGTAATACTAGAATACTTAATACCCTGAGCCTGGCGAAACGCCCGTGAGCTTGACGTGGGTAAATTTTTTCGTGCCTGGCATAAAGCGATTGCTGGATCTTTGGATCAGCGGTATTCATCAGATTAGGCTTATTTCCCTGCGACCGGAATTATTTTTAACTGGGCGAATGTGATGATTGATCGGCATGGATTTTTCGACAATTAGTAATCGCGAAATAAAGCGTAATCGCACTCGAAATTGCGGATAACGCCCAGAATATAAAAAATCCAAGGGTATAAGCACCCACAACATTTATTTCGATATCCAGGTTATAGGGGTACAGTTCAGAAGGGTCGAATGCAGAGAAGAATAGTCCGGTAGCGACGATAGCGATCATAAATGAAGGCCATAAAGTCACGATGCACTTTTGTCTAAAAGGTATCTGCATACCGGACATATCGTTCATTTACTTATTCGACAGGCCATAAACATAGGCTGCGATCAAATGGACTTTGGCTTCACCCAGGAAATCACGATGCGCAGGCATGTGCCCCTGGCGCCCCTTGTCGATTGATTCACTGATAAGAGCCCGCGAAGCACCGTGCAACCAGGTCTTGTCGGTCAGGTTAGGCGCACCCATTGCTGTGTTGCCCTTGCCATCGACACCGTGGCAGGCCACACAAAAAATATTAAACTGAGCCTGACCTATGGCTGCGGCACTGGCATCGTGCTCACGACCAGACAGGCTTAGTACATAGTCTGTCATGTTCGCTACGCCTTCTGCACCACCGAGCGGTCCACCCCAGGCTGGCATTAAACCTTTCCGTCCATCGAGAATGGTTTGCTTGATAGTTTCAGGGTCGCTGCCCCAAAGCCAGTCGTTATCACGCAGGTTAGGGAAGCCACGAGCACCACGAGCATCCGAGCCATGACAGGTAGAGCAATAGTTGAGGAATAAGCGCTCGCCCATTTTCTGGCCGTGAGTATCCTCCGACAAAGACACTAGATCCTGCGACAGATGTTTCTGAAACAACGGACCGTACTGTTTGTCGGCCGCTGCTATTTCATCCTCATAGGCCTGTTTCGAAGACCAGCCAAGATAACCTTCAAAAGTTCCGAGGCCGGGATATAGGGCGAGATAGACAATGCCGAATATCAGGGTGATGTAAAACATGCCCAGCCACCATCTTGGGAGCGGATTATTGTATTCTTTAAGGTCTTCATCCCACACATGGCCGGTATCTTCGACATCTTTACTGGCCGTATCGCCCGAAGAGAGAGACATCCACCAGATCAACCAGAAACACCAGACTATACCAAGGACAGTTGGCAGGATGATGTACCAATTCCAGAATTCAGAATTAAAATCCGACATTATTGTTGCTCCGCTTTAGGATCGGTGTTGGTGACAGGCAGGTCGTCTTCAAGTGGTAGGTTGGCTGCCTCTTCGAAATCGCTATGACGTCGTTTGCTGTATGCCCAGAAGATGATGCCGATGAAGATAGCGAGTACCACTATTGTCCAGAGGGAGTGAAACATGGGGATAGTCATTTCGTTTACCTCCCGGCCTGTAGCTCAATGCCAAGACCTTGCAGATAGGCTATGAGGGCATCGAGCTCGGTTTTGCCAGCTAACTCTTTAGGTGCTGCGTTAATTTCATCATCGCTATAAGGATGTCCCAGCGTGCGTAGCGTAGTCATTTTTGCCTGTATATCACTATCGTCCAGGACGTTTTCGGCAAGCCATGGATAGCCCGGCATAATCGATTCGGGTACTACATCGCGTGGGTTGATCATATGCACCCGATGCCACTCGTCGCTATAACGACCACCAACGCGGTGAAGATCAGGACCAGTGCGCTTCGAACCCCACAGGAAAGGGCGGTCGTAAACGAATTCACCGGCGACAGAATAATGTCCGTAGCGCTCTGTCTCGGCACGGAATGGACGGATCATTTGCGAGTGGCAGGTATTGCAGCCTTCGCGAACATAAACATCTCGACCTTCGAGGCGCAGGGCCGAATAAGGCTTCAGTCCAGCGACAGGTTCGGTGAGTGAGTCCTGAAAAAACAGCGGCACGATTTGAACCAGACCGCCAATGGATATGATGATGATGACGAGTATTAGCATTAAACCAATATTCGTTTCGACTTTTTCGTGTCCAGTTGCCATAAAATTATTTCTCTTATATGAATTTAGTGAGCGCCTGACGGTGCGGGAATTGCGACCTCGACAGGCCTGGCGCCTGCGATAGATTTCCACAGGTTATAAGCCATAACCAGGGTTCCAATCAGGAAGAAAGCGCCGCCTAGTGTTCTCACTATGTAATAAGGGTGCATGGCCTGGACACTTTCGACGAAGCTATAGGTTAGCGTGCCATCATCGTTCACTGCGCGCCACATCAGGCCCTGTGTAATACCGGCAACCCACATGGCAGAAATATAGAGTACGATACCAATGGTCGCAGCCCAGAAATGGACCTCGACAAGCTTAAGACTATAAATTTCACGGCCGAAGAGTCGTGGGATCAGGTAATACATAGCGCCCATGGAGACCAGTGCCACCCAGCCGAGTGCGCCCGAGTGAACGTGACCAATGGTCCAGTCAGTATAATGGGATAAGGCATTAACGGTTTTAATCGCCATCATCGGGCCTTCAAAGGTCGACATGCCGTAAAAGGAGATTGAAACTACCAGCAAACGTAGAACAGGGTCGGTTCGTAACTTATGCCAGGCTCCAGACAAGGTCATGATACCGTTGATCATGCCACCCCAGGAGGGCGCCAGCAGGATGAGTGACATTACCATACCGAGCGACTGGGCCCAATCCGGCAAAGCGGTGTAATGCAAATGGTGCGGGCCAGCCCATATGTAGGTGAAAATCAGGGCCCAGAAGTGCACCACCGAGAGGCGGTAAGAGTAAACCGGACGTCCAGCTTGCTTCGGTACGAAGTAATACATGATGCCGAGGAAACCAGCAGTGAGAAAGAAACCTACCGCGTTATGACCATACCACCATTGAACCATGGCATCCTGAACGCCTGCGTAAGCCGAGTAGGACTTCCATAGCGATACCGGTAAAGCTGCGCTGTTAAACAGGTGTAATACCGCGACCGTAATGATAAAAGCACCGAAAAACCAGTTCGCGACGTAGATGTGTTTTACTTGTCGTTTAATAATAGTGGCGAAGAAGACGATTGCGTAAGCAACCCAGACCAGGGTGATGAGAATATCGATAGGCCATTCCAGTTCTGCGTATTCTTTGGCAGATGAAATGCCGAGTGGCAGGGTAATTGCCGCCGACAGGATAATTACCTGCCATCCCCAGAAGGTGAAAGCTGCCAGTTTTGGGAATACCAGTTTGGTGTGACAGGTATGCTGCACGACGTAGTAAGAACAGGCAAATAATGCGCTACCACCAAAGGCAAAGATAACAGCATTAGTATGCAGTGGACGTAATCGACTAAAAGTCAGCCACGGCACGTCGAAGTTGAGTGCAGGCCAGGCGAGTTGCGCGGCAATTAAAACGCCAACCGCCATGCCGACGATCGCCCAGACAATCGTCATAATGGCGAACTGTCGAACGACTCGATAATTATAGGTTTCGGTATTTGTCATCAAAAAGTCTCTAACTTCGTTATGATTGTTATGCAGCCGACCCTCAGTACTGGCTGCACCCAGAATTTCCAATTGGATTATCCGTGCAATACTGGACACGATTTTTGATCTAAATCAATTAAGACAGGAAATTATTTTGTAAAACTATCATGCAGCTAATAAAATGTCTCTCAATAAGCCTGCGGATAGTGACTCCTCTACCAACCCACCTGGAACCGATGTCGTCGGTTCAATCTACTGTTGATAGTCTCAATGTGAATGCCAAAATAAAACAAGATTTGACCAGGAGACATTGCTTTCATTGCCATTCGCCTATTATAGATGGATTTAAAGAGACTGCATGGATTGATGGTCATGATCAACCCATGTGCTGTTTCGGTTGTAAAGCGGTTGCCGAGGCCATTGTCGCTGCGGGTCATGAGCACTTTTACCGGGTGAGATCAGAGGCGTCACCAACAGGCAGTGAAATGGTTCCTGAATTCCTGCGCGAAACCCGGGTATACGACAACGAATCGGTACAGGCAGATTTTGTTCAACAATTATCCGATGACAGTCGAGAGGCCAGCCTAATACTGGAAGGTATTACCTGTGCCGCCTGCGTCTGGTTGAATGAACAGCACATCGCCAGTCTCGACGGTGTGCTCGAAGTCCAGGTGAATTATTCATCACGACGAGCCTGGGTGCGTTGGGATGAAGCTCGTATAAAACTCAGCGAAATCCTTCAGGCTATACATGCTATCGGTTATCAGGCGCACCCTTATAACCCTGAACAACAGCAGGCATTACAGCAGAAAGAACGGCGTAGCCAGATTCGCCGGTTGGCGATTGCGGGTTTATTCGGTATGCAGGTGATGATGGTATCGATAAGTCTGTACGCCGGTGCCTGGTCGGGTATGGAACGAAATTTCGAAAACCTGTTTCGCTGGCTCAGCCTGGGTCTGACCTTGCCGGTGTTGCTTTTCTCGGCTTCGATATTTTTTAGATCGGCCTGGTATGACTTGCTGAATCACCGGGTTAGCATGGATGTGCCGGTGTCACTGGGTATTGGGATCGCGTTTCTCAGTAGTGTGGTTGCTACGGTTCGCGGGATGGGTGAAATATACTTCGATTCGGTTGTCATGTTTACTTTCCTGCTACTGGTTAGTCGGTATTTTGAATGGACGGTTCGCCAGCGTAGTAACGAATCGGTGGAACGGCTGGCTCATGCTTTACCTTTGATGGCGAATCGGCTGGATGAAGGCAGCGAAGAGGTGATCGCGGCGTCACTGCTCAAGGTTGATGATGTCGTCCTGATTCGTCCCGGAGAAACTATTCCGGCTGACGGTGAAGTGCTGGTCGGGGAATCGAGCGTGGATGAATCATTATTGAGTGGAGAAAGCCGGCCGGTACATAAGCGTATTGGTGATCACCTGGTTGGTGGCAGTATTAATATCGAAAATCCTCTGCAGGTCAGGGTTCTATCTGTCGGTAGTGATACGGTTTTGTCGAGTATTTACGCCATGATCGAGCGGGCGCAGGCGGATAAGCCGCCAATAGCACAGCTTGCGGATCGTATCGCGTCGAGATTTATCCTGGCGATATTGACGGTCGCCGCGTTGGTGGCGAGTTACTGGTGGTTTCAATCCAGCGAAGATTGGCTGGAAATCACACTGGCCGTGATCATTGTCACCTGTCCCTGTGCTTTGTCGTTGGCCACCCCAGCGGCGATCAGCGCGGCCTTAAGTCGCCTGCAGGGCCTTGGATTACTGGTAAAACGCGGTCAGGCCATTGATGCCCTCGATAAGGTCACCCATCTGGTGTTTGATAAAACGGGTACCTTAACGCTGGGTAAACCGACATTGTCGCAAGTGCTCTACGATGATTCTGTCGATAGAGACTTTTGTTTGCAGGTAGCGGCTTCGATGGAAAGCTACTCCGAACACCCTCTCGCGCAGGCGATAATCAGGGCAGGTGACAGCGTTTATCTACCGGTGAAAAACCTGGTCAATCAAAGCGGTGGCGGCCTTAAAGCCATTATTCAAGGTCGGCAATACGCTATTGGTAGTATCAATTTTATAGAAACTTTTTCTGCGATGAGAATAAATCCTGATTGGCTGGAAAAGGCAGATAAAGATGCGGCAACAGTGGTAGCACTGGCACAAAGCGATAAAATTCTGGCTTTGTTTATCCTGCATGACGAGATTCGTGCCGATGCAATTAATCTGATTCAAGCGATTAAAGCAAGTGGCAGAAAACTGATTTTAATGACTGGCGATAGCGAAGCGTCTGCCCGGCAGGTAGCATCAAGCACCGGTATCGAGGAATATTACGCCAACTTAAAACCCGAGCAGAAAATGGCCCGGGTAAAGGCATTACAGGACGACGGAGCAATTGTATTAATGGTTGGCGACGGTATAAATGATGCCCCGGTTTTGTCAAACGCAGATGTCTCGATTGCGATGGGTGATGCCAGTGCACTGGCCAAGACCAGTGCAGATATTGTCATGCTGGGGAACCGCCTCGCTAGTATTATCGATGGGTTGTCGCTATCGACCAAATCGCAACTGATTATCAGACAAAACCTGGCCTGGGCACTGGGGTACAACATTTGCGCGATTCCCGCTGCTGCCGCCGGTTATATCACCCCCTGGATGGCAGCGATCGGTATGTCGCTGAGTTCGTTGATCGTTGTTATTAATGCGCTTAGACTTACCGCATCACGCTCTGGTCAAGACTAAACCATGGAAATACTGTATTTACTCATACCGCTATCGATTGTGTTGCTGGGATTAATTGTCTGGGTTTTTATGTGGGCGATTGGCTCGGGTCAATTTGATGACCTGGAGGGTCCTGCACATCGTATTTTGATGGATGAAGAAGCGCCATTACGGATTGCGGAAAAAAAAGAAGCCGGTGGGGATACCGGCTTTAATAATAAAGGCCATGACGCATAGCCTATATTGAGAGGGGTTACGCAGGTGATACTAACGATGGATTCAGTGGTTGGAATTGACCCAGGTCAAGTCGGGGGATTATTTTTCGCGCTATCGATTATAGCGGTCGAAGATCATGCAGATATTTTTTATCAGTAGACGGCCGACCTCTAGCACGGTGATTGAATCGGCAGTCAGTTCTAGCAGGTTATCTTTTTCCATTACTTTAAGTTTTTTTTGTTCGTTGACGAAGTAAGTCATGAAATTAATCTTCCAGCGATTTTCGAAGGCTGGGATATCAAGATAAAAGTGACAGATCAACTGTTCGATAATCTCGTTGCGCATGACATCTTCCTGGCTGACCTGGAAGCCCCGGTCAATCGGCAGCCGGTTATGTGTAAGCTCGTCATGGTAGAGTCTCAGGTCGGTCGTATTCTGGCTGTAGTGGTTTCCAATGTTGCTGATCGCAGATATTCCCAACGCAACGGAATCGCAATCAGATATTGCTGAATATCCCTGGAAATTTCGGTGCAGAGTGCCACGTCGCTGTGCTACCGAAAGTTCATCCATGGGTCTGACAAATTGATCCATGCCGATATAAACATAACCCGCTTTATCCAGTCGATCGATAAAATGCTGCCGTATTTCCAGCTTTTCTGTTGCTGATGGTAAATCACTGAGATTTACTGGTTGTTGCAAGGAAAAACGCGATGGAAGCTGGCTATAGTTGTAAAGCGTAATACGATCCGGATTGAACTCGAGCAGAGTATCCAGAGTGCTTGCAAAGCTCTCGATCGTCTGTAATGGTAATCCGTAAATGAGATCGACATCGATAGATTTATAATCCGATTTACGTGCAGCCTTGATGACAGCGTGGGTGTCCTCGATACTTTGAATACGGTTTATCGCCTTTTGGACATTGGGGTCGAAATCGTGGACTCCCAGGCTAATGCTGTTAAAGCCCATATCACGTAACAGTCGGATGGTGGTGCTACTCGATGTACGCGGATCAATTTCTATCGAATATTCCCCCTTGTCATCATTACGGAGCTGGAAGTGCTGATCTATACAGCCAGCCAGTCTTTCGATTTGATGATCTTCGAGGAGGGCGGTTGTCCCACCACTCCAGTGTAATTGTTGTACGATGCGATCACGGTCAAATAACTTGCCCTGTAAACCAATTTCCAGGTAAAGGTCTTCGATATACTTAAGCGTACATTCTCTGTTTTGGGTAATGGCCTTTTTGCAGGCGCCGCAATAGCAAACCGTATCGAAATAAGGGATGTGTACATATAGCGACAAAGGCCTGGGTATTGGCTCTTCATTGCTATCGCGAGACCAGCTTTGATAATGGGATGCTTTAATTTGGTCGGAAAACTGTGTCGCCGGAGGGTAAAATGCATACATCGAACCTGGCCTGTCGTATTTTTCAATTAATTTTGGGTTAAAAACTACCGTATTGCTCATTAGTAACCATGAGGATATATACATCAGAAAACCCACTTTAGGTTATTCGCGCCTGTATCTTTATGATTTAGATCAATCGAGCCGAAATTTTATTTTTTATGAATCAGGCCAGTCAATCGGCTTTGGTGATAATTCCTTTAACTATTTCCCCTCTGCTCAAATAGCTTTTTCATCCCCAACAGACTATATTAGGCACCTTTATCAGAGATTAGAAAATTTACCGAAGTTCGTTTTCTAATTACCTTTAAAATCAATATTTTGACTAATAAACTTTATTTTTTTTATAGTACAGATCAATAGTCAATGAATATATATTAACGCCCAACCAGGCGATAAGTTTTATCCAGCACAGGGATCTACTTTGTTACAGGCCAGCTTTTTCAAATTAATGATGGATGCGCGGACAAGAGTTGTCGCCTACCTGGTCGTATTGTCGCTATTAGCTTATCAGTTCTCTATTCTGTTCTGGCAATTATACCCAGATCCGAATAGTCCTTTAACTCGGAGCTCAACTGCCGTACAACACAAAATTCAAGTGGGTGCTCAACAACCGAGTCGACTTGAACAGGCCGAAAAAATTAACCGTGCTTATCTATTCGGAAAAGCAGTTGTACAAGAAGCCGTAACCGAAGTTGTAGAAGACGCACCCGAAACCCGGTTAAACTATAAACTACGAGGTATTTATTTTTCCGGGGAGCCTGAACTCGCTGCAGCAATTGTAGAACTCAAGCCAAATAGCAGCTTTTATTTTAAAATCGGTGACGAACTGGCTGAAAACATTCTGGTTTCGGCGATCGCTCAAGACCACATACTAATAGATCGCTACGGCAAAATTGAGCGATTAAATATAGAGAAACCAGCCGTTTCGGCCTCGAATGCGGCATTGCGAACCAGCAGTGCGACCAATTCGACACAAAGTAGCAATTTATTACGTAGTTACAAGAAGCGCTATATCAGCAACCCGCTGGCACTGGCGAAGCGATTCCAGGCTATACCAGTACAGGAAAATGGCAAAAATATCGGCTTTCGTTTAAAGGCTCTGCGTGGCGAAAGTCTGTTAAAAAGACTCAATTTTAATGAAAATGATGTCTTTACGCAGATTAACGGAATATCTTTGGACAAGCCTTTCCAGGCTCTGGATGCATTAAAGTCTCTTACCACGGCATCGTCTATTTCGGTTACCATTCTCAGGAATGGTAACGAAGAGACCATGGAATTTAGTATGTAAGGTGATTTTCTGTTACGAATAGCAGCCAGAACAATAATTTGAAATGGTGCTGGGTAATAATTGGGCTCAATAAATAATGAATACAAGGTCGATCATGTTTTATCGTTTTATGCAGTTGGTTTTGCTTGGAATATTGCTATCCAGGCCTGTTGTCGCAGAAGAAGTAACGCTAAATTTTAGTGATGCCGATCTGGTAGCGGTGATTAATAGTGTTTCTCAGATTACCGGTAAAAATTTCATCATAGATCCTCGAGTGAAGGGCAAGGTGACCGTAGTATCATCGAAGCCACTGAATGAAGCCGAGGTTTATAATGTATTCCTGTCGATCCTGCAGGTGCATGGTTTCGCCACCGTACCCACTACCAATGCAATAAAAATCATCCCCGACGCGACAGCCAAGCAAAATTCGACACCGCTTACTAACCTTCGTAGTACCCCCGAAGATCAGCTCATCACCCGGGTACTAAAAATCAATTTTATTAATGCTGCGCAGCTAGTACCAATCTTAAGGCCGCTGGTAGCTCAGCAGGGCCATCTCGCAGCCTATTCATCGACTAATGTATTAATCGTATCGGATAGAGCTTCGAATATCCGAAGAATCGAACGGATTATTGCGCGGATGGACAGGGAAACCGATTCGGATATCGAAATAATAAAACTGGAACACGCCTTCGCGGCAGAAGTGGTAAGATTATTGACTAGTTTGAATTCAGTTACACCCGAGCAGAAAGGGGTTTCGGCAGGCGTTAAGTTTAGCGCCGACGAACGGACTAACAGCATCTTGCTCAGCGGTGATAAAACTAGCCGCCTGAAGTATCGGGCCATCATTTCTGACCTCGATTCGCCGGTCGAATCTTCCGGAAACACCCATGTCATTTATTTACGCTACGCCGATGCTAAAAACGTTGCGGACATACTGGGTAACGTAGGCCGCGAGGCAATCAAGGCTGAAGCCAAGAGTGCGATTAATAACAAATCGGCAGCGGCTCCGGGTTCTATTAACATACAGGCCGATGAAACATCGAACGCTTTGGTAATATCGGCGCCGGCCTCGATATTTCCTTCTTTAAGGGCTGTTATACAGCAGCTTGATATCGCACGGGCTCAGGTTCATATCGAAGCGATTATTGCCGAAGTTTCGTTAGATACATCGAAAGAGCTTGGCGTGAGCTGGTTAATCGATGGCGGTGTTGATGAACCCGTTTTTTCGTCGCAATTTGGTTCGCCCAGTCTGGTCGAAGTGGCTGGCGGTGCTATCCCCGATGGCGCGACCCTCGGGCTCGGTAAAATAGTCGATTCCGGCCTGAGTTTTGTCACCATGATTCGTGCTCTGTCGACGGATAACGAAACCAACCTTCTGTCGACTCCATCAATCGTCACTCTCGATAACGAGGAAGCCGAAATTGTTGTGGGTAAGAATGTTCCTTTTGTCACCGGAGAAACCTCAACAACTGGCTCCACGACCGGCACTATTACTAATCCATTCCGTACTATCGAGCGTCAGGACGTTGGTATTAGCTTAAAGGTCAAACCACAGATTAATGAAGGTAATACGATAACCCTGGCTATCGAACAGGAAGTATCAACGGTCGATGAAACAGCAGTGGCAGGGGCGGTTGACCTGACTACGAGTAAGAGGCTTATCAAAACTAATGTACAGCTGGAAGATGGAGAGTTACTCGTACTTGGCGGGTTAATCGAAGACAGAGTAATAGATATAGAAAATAAAGTGCCTGGACTAGGCGATATCCCTATACTAGGAGCCTTGTTCAGGGCAACCAAAAAAACCAAGATAAAAACAAATCTGCTGGTTTTTATTCGCGCGACGATAATCAAGGATCCGATAAAAGCACGGCAACTCAGCTCTCGTAAATATAACTTTATGCGCGATGAGCAACTGACAAAAATCGAAAACGGCGAGGAAGGCTATCCGGTTTTATCACCATTCGAGTAGGAATTTAAAAGCTGTTTTTTGATACAGCTAGTATATTTTTTTAAATTTGGTTTGTTATGAAACCGGATTTGGCCCGATGTCTTATTGAATGGTTAGAGGCATCACTGGATTCGAGTTCTGTTTTTGTAATGGTGATAACAAAAACAGCATTATTTTTTTCACCACAACATAATAGAGAACACTATGAGTAAAGGTACAGTTAAGTGGTTTAATGCAGATAAGGGTTTTGGTTTTATTACACCAGAAGACGGCGGTAAAGATCTGTTCGTTCATCATTCAGAGATTCAATCGGGCGGTCAGTACGCAACATTGAATGATGGCCAGGCCGTTGAGTTCGAAGTTGGCCAGGGTCAGAAAGGTCCATGCGCAAATAAAGTGGTTGCTGTTTAAGTCGTAACGCATAGTCTGTCAAGCGACCGGACGGCTTAGCCGCCGGTTTGCTCGATAAAGGCGCCGTCATAGCCTGCAGCCATCTCACCCTGGAGGCATTGGTTGGTAAAATCCATAACTTATCCAAGTATGTTGATCGCGACACTGTCGGCTAGCGTGTTGGCGATAAAGCAATATCGATGAGCGCGATTATGCATTTTCTCCAGATCCACATCGTTAACGTTAAAATCGGCTTTGAAACCGACAACCGGGCGTAAGTCGATCCGGACTATCGCCATTCTTCCCTGGGAATTTTTCCCCAGATGTGCGACCGCGTGATCCTGATAGTTCTCAACCGGCCAGCCAGCCTTGGCGGTCAGGGCCAGAAAGGTCATCATTTGACAGCTGGACAGTGAAGCGGCCAATGCCTGTTCGGGATTGGTGTTGTTAACATCTCCACCCCAGTCGGGCGCCGCATCCACCAGCAACTCATAATTGTCATTATAAACAACGGTATGGGTGTTTGAGTATTTACCAGGACTCAAACTTGGCCCGGATAGTTGCCAATTAAGTTTAATAGAAAGTTCAGACATAAATTAGTACTCGGTATTTTCGATGATGTTCAGGCAGCGGTCACGATCTTCTTACCAGGGTCGAAAAACGGTTTTTCGACAACTGTTGCTGATACCGACTTGAAAGGAGTTTGCACGGTTAATTTTGTGCCGATGTCAGCAAAGCTGGACGACACCATTGCCAGCGCAATATTCTTTTCGAGACGTGGTGAATAAACAGCCGAAGTCACCTTGCCGACGGACTCACCCTGTTTATCGAGAGGCCAAAATCGAGTATTCGACCCTTCGAGCGGGTCGCAGTCGATAGTTAGTCCTACCTGTTTGCGGCTCACGCCATTTTCGCGAATTTCAAGTAAGGCATTCTTACCGACAAAATCCGCTTCGATTTCCAGGTTAAGCAGTCGCTCAAGTCCAAGCTCAAAGGGATTAGTATTAATATCCATATCGGCATGATAGGAAAGCATGCCAGCCTCGATACGTCGTATCGTAGAAGTGTGTCCTGGCTTGATTCCAAAATCGGAGCCCGCCGACATAATTTTTTCCCATAGTTCGTCGCCGCGGGATCCATCGCGCAGATAGAGTTCATAACCGAGTTCGCTCGACCAGCCGGTACGCGATACAACCAGAGGAATTCCATCCAGATCAACTTCGCGCAGCCAGTAATATCGCAGCTCCATAATGCTATCGCCAAACAGGGTTTGCATCACTTTTGCGGAATTCGGACCTTGCAATTGCAAGGGAGAAACATCGGGTTCGCGGATTTGCACATCGAGCCCGGAAGACACCGCAAGTCCTTGCGCCCATAACAGAATGTCGCTATCGGCAAGCGATATCCAGAAATGATTTTCTCCGAGTCGTAGTAAGACCGGATCATTCAGGATTCCGCCTTCGGCGTTGGTGATAAGTACGTATTTGCATTGTCCGACAGCCAGGTTTGACAGGTCCCTCGGTGTCAGCATCTGCGTGAATTTTGCTGCATCCGGGCCGGTGATTTCAACCTGGCGCTCGACGGCTACGTCGCAGAGGATCACTTCATTTACCAGGTTCCAGAAATTCTGTTCCGGGTTACCAAAGTCACGCGGTATGTACATGTGATTGTAGACAGAAAAGCCCCGGGCACCCCATCGAACAGTCGCGTCAAAATAAGGGGATTTGCGGATCTGTGTACCAAAACCAAAATCGTCTGCTGTTGTCATATAAATCGTCTTTCCTGGTACGGCACTGAAGGCGCCGCGTCGCTAATTAGAATGGAGACTATTTTAGTCTCGTCAGCGAGGACAAAACGGACTAAATTTTCAGTTTTAAAAGACTAACCAGACTAAAATTTAGACGTCGGAGGGACCTTTGGTCTTAAGCGGGTTTAAGGCTTCTTTTACCGGGGCTTGAGCAAACGGGACAGGTTCGGTTGTACTGATTTGACTTCCCGGGTTACGATATAAGTCATATAACGCTCGATCCCCAACTCAGCCGATAACAGCTCGTCTATCAAACACTGAAAAGCCGCCAGGTTTTGAACGATTACCTTCATGACATAGTCTGTACCACCACCTGTGGCGATGCATTCAACAATCTCATCCTGTTGGTTGATATGGTTTTCGAAACGCTCGAAGTCTATTTTTCGATGGTTTGTTAGCGATACGTTGACGACAACCCTGGTCAGGTCGCCTAAATTGTGGAGTGCGATGTCCGCATGATAGCCGAGTATCAATCCTGCTTTTTTTAATTTAGTTAAACGTGCCCAGCAGGGAGTTGGGGAAAGACTGACTAACTCTGCCAGTCGTGTTTTACTTAGCTGGCCGTGTTCCTGTAAGGCACTGAGAATTCGTATATCGGCGGAGTCCAGAACTAGTTTTTTCATGCTTTGTAATTGCTTATTATTCAATTAGAGTCGGAGATATCACTATAAATTGAGAATGCGGCGAAAGCTAAATTTTTCGAATAAGATCGCACAACTATTTATGTTACGAATTCAGAGAATTTTAATTTCTTTGCTATGCTTAGTGAGCAATTAAAACAGGTATATTTAAGTGGGCTCAATTGACGAGGAAGTTATAACGATCGAATCGTTGCTAGAGCAGGGGCCTGAGCTGAGTAGCCTGCCAGAAGTCTACCTGCGGGTCACCGAGTTACTCGATGACTCCTGTGCCACGGTTTATGAGATTGGTGAAGCGGTGCAAACAGATCCGGCAATTTCAACCCGTATTCTCACCATGGTAAACAGTGCCTATTACGGCATGCCTCACCGGATTTCAACTATCTCGCAGGCGACCGCTCTTTTAGGCAGAGACCGCATTAAACAAATCTTAATTGGTTCTGTACTGGTTAATCTTTTTGCTGATCCCGAAATTGAATCCTTTTCATTAAAGGATTTCTGGCTGCATAGCATTAAAACAGCGATTATTGCTAAACAACTGGCAATCCAGAGTGGTGACGTTAGTGATTCGGACGCTTTATTCATTGCAGGTTTACTGCACGATACGGGTAGCCTGGTATTGGCCGATAAGGTTCCCTTGCTCTTTGACCGGGTGTATCACCTGAGACGTAAGCTCGGACTGCTGGCGGCTGAACGGGAAGTCCTCGGCTTCGATCATAGTGAGCTGGGTGAGGCCTTGATGACTCGATGGGGCTTACCCGAATTATTGGTAACCTGCACCGGACATCATCACGATAGTGGCTATAACAGTACCTATGCAAGCTCTGTTCGGCTGGTATATATGGCCAATGAACTGAGTCATCACCTACCCCCGCTGGACGAAGGTGAGGCGCTTGAATTGCTACGAGACATCGATAACTGGCAGCTTGCCGGCATTAAAGTCGATCAAATATGCCTGGCATGTCAGCTAGCTGAGGAACAGGTATTTGACGTGATGGAATCGCTGGGGATGATTAACATGGTTGTACGCGGCGAATAGTCGCTCTGAATACGCACCTGAGCCGGGCGGTTACTTTGCTTTGCCGATCTCCGATAGTCCGATACCACCAAGCACCAGGGCCAGAGAGACGCCGTGGAATATCTCGAAGGATTCGTTAAGAAATATGACGGCCATAATCGAAGCAAAAACAGGTACCAGATTAATAAAAACACCTGCGCGCCCCGGGCCGATTAATGTGACTCCCTGAATAAAACATATTTGTGCGACAAAAGAGGGCAATAGCATAACCAAAATCACAACGAGCCAGCCAGTCGTTGAAGGCCATTCTAACGGTTGATGCAAAGACTCGATAATTACCAGTGGCAGCGAGGCCAGGAAAGCGATACCCGCCAGAAAAGCGAATAAGGCAAGAGCCGGTACTGCCGGTCTACGCATTAATCCAAGCGAGTAGGCCGCGTAGAGAAAGCCCGCCAGCAACATAAGGACATCACCCTGATTAAAGGTCAGATTTAGCAGTTGCGATAAATCACCTGCCGAAGCAACCGTAAACACGCCCAGTAAAGTCACTCCGATTCCAAAGGCCTGTATTGAGGTAATACGAATACGAAAAAAAATAAAGCTGCCAACAATGGTGAAAACAGGTATTGCGCCCTGCAAAATCCCAATATTGATAGCACTGGTTGAGTGGGCAGCGACATAAAATAAAGCATTGAAAGCAGTAAACCCTATCGATCCCATGATGGCGATGTAAGGCAGGTGCTTACGTAACTCAGGCCAGTTGTTGACTATCTGCCGACGTGAAAATACTGCCAGTAATAACACAACCCCGAACCAGCGCAGGCTAACCAGCAACATCGGCGAAATCTCCCCAACCGCCATTTTGCTTAAGATTGCATTACAGCCCCAACAGAGTGTAGTGATAATTAGTAACAAATAGGCACGACGCGAGTCGGATGCAGTGTAATTAGCCGAAACACCGTTCATCATATAGTTTTCTTTCTCGCGTGAATGAGTTCACGGTGCATTGTATAAAGACCGGCAGAGGCAATGATGGCGATGCCGATTAAAGATTGCAGGTCTGGAATTTCAGACCATAGCAGGTAGCCAAAGCCACCACCAAATAATATGGTTAAATATTTTAGTGGTGCGACCATACCTATTTCCGCATGACGGTAGCTCAAGGTCATCATGTACTGGGCGATGCCACCAAGCAAACCGATAGCAATTAATAACAGTAAATCGAACAATGAGGGTATTCGCCAACCAAGCGACACCAGGCCTATAGTGCTGATCAGGACGCCGGTTAAAGTAAAATAAAAAGTGATGCAAACCGGGTCATCGCGGATACTCAAATGACGAATAATAATCGTTGTGCAACTGATCAGGAAAGCCGCAAGTAGCATATATAGACTACCATTATCGATCATGCCCTGACCGGGTTTAACTACCAGCAACATACCTGCAAATCCACAGATGACCGCCGACCAGCGGTGCAGGCCGACTTTTTCGCGTAAAATAAAAATCGACATTGCGGTGATGAAAATCGGCGTCATATGTAATATCGAAATCGCGTCGGCGAGTCGCATCAGTGAAAAGGCATAAAACGCCAGGCCCATGGCTGTGATACCCAGCAAACTTCGCAGTAAATGCATTCTCACCTGAGCGGTTCGCAAAATTGAAACGCCACCGCGCATTCTAATAATAACCAGCAGTGGAATGAGCGCTATGAGGCAGCGGAAAAACATAATCTGCTGGGTTGGGTAGGTACCGCCAAGCCACTTCACAGTGGCATCCATCATCGAAAATAATACTACGCTCAACATCATCGCAGAAAAGCCGATTAGCGGGCTTTGATCGTATTGACGATGGCTGATTGAAGGGGTTGGCAATTAACTGATTTCCAGATTTGACAAAAAAGTATTAGTGCCCGATTAGTAATGGAACCGGGCGGCAAAATGATTAATGAATAATGCTATGGCCAGCGGCGAGTATGGCATATAGATTTTAAAACGACTATGGAAAGTCTTTTCCTATCGCTGGTCTGGTTTTAATTAGTCCTGGCGAATTCTTTAACCTATCCTCAGCCATCACCACGGTGCAGGAAAAAGCTATCGGCGACGATCTCTGCTGTATGCGTGGTTATGGTATACCATCACTCGCTTTTATATACGCGATCCTACCTCACCAACGACCAATAATTATCCCCAATTCCTCATCCACTTCCGGACCAAGCCTCGCCATCTTGTCATAATCTACTCCGGTACGTCGCTTAAGAGAATCTCGCCACTGGATCATACGATTTTTCATCTGCGCGCGTACCTGCTCGAATTCTGGATTGTTACCCTGATCAACCAGCTCGTCAGGATCGTTTTCCATGTCGAATAACTGGGGCTGAAATTCCAGATGGTAAATGTATTTCCAGCGCCTGTTTCTGACCATGACGGCGCGACACTGATATGGCTCAAGCCCAAGCTGGTTTCTGGGGCCTCTGTCGGCATAGTCTATTTCGCTGATCGCACAGTTGCGCCAGTTTTTTCTTTTATGACCGTGTAGTAAAGGCGTTAGCGATAAACCTTCCAGGCGTTCCCGGTAAGATCGGCCACCTGTGAATCCAAGGAAAGTGGGAATCAGATCAATCGATTCGACAAATTGATCGCATTGCTGGCCGCGAGTTGTGTCCGCTTCCGGACCGGGGTCTACAACGATTAACGGTAGTTTTACAGATGGCTCATGGAACTGGTCTTTTTCGCCGAGCCAGTGATCACCCAGATAGTCGCCATGATCGGCGGTGAATACGATCAGGGTATTTTCGAGCAGGCCTCGTGTGTGCATAAACTCGAATAGTCTGCCTAGGTGGTCGTCGATTTGTTTTACCAGACCCATATAGGCAGGAATGACCGTTTCACGAACTTCCTTGCGAGCATAGGATTCGCTGTACTCCTGTTGCATGAAGGCCTGATATAGCGGATGCGGATTTTCGCGTTCCTCATCGCTACAAACCACGGGCTGGATATCATCGATTCCGTAAATCTCGTGATAGGGTGCAGGTGCAATGACCGGCCAGTGCGGCTTGATGTAACTGAGATGCAGACACCAGGGCTGATCCCCCGTTTCATCGATGAAGTCCATGGCGCGTTGTGTGGTGAATGCAGTTTCGGAATGTTCCTCCCGGATAGCCGCCGGATATTTGGAGCTGCGGAGCTTCCATCCCGAATGCAGCTGACCATCATAATCGACGCTGCTGTTGGCACAGTTGTCCCAGGGATTTTTGTTGTCATAACCCATACGTTTTAGATAGTCGGTATAACCATGATGTTCTGGTAGTATCGGATCGGGATACAGACCTTCGTGATGCTCATAGGGCTCAAAGCCACCGCTTGTCAGGGCTGCGACCCGGTCTGAATTCATCTCGATTCCGAGTCTTTTAAATTCGGCCAGGCTCTTAAAACTGTGGGTTTTGCCGACTACCGCGGTTCTGTAGCCCATTGGGCGCAGGTAGTCTGCCATCATCAATTCGCCTACCTGGGTCGCATCGTCGTTACCCATCACCCCGTGGCTGGACATATAGCGGCCAGTATAAAAGCTCGCGCGAGACGGGCCACACAATGGCGCCTGACAATAGGTATTGGTAAAAGTGACACCGCGTTCAGCGAGTCTGTCGATATTAGGGGTTGCCAGAGTCTTATGTCCATAGCACGACAGGTAGTCGTAGCGCAGCTGGTCACACATGATAAACAGGATGTTTTTATTTGAATTCACAACTAGTTCCAAACTCATAAACCGGCCACATTATATCGAAATATTCGTACTGGTTTCTTATTTATCAGATACTTATCATTTACACCTCTAACTAACTTGAGGATAATAACCGACCGTTCACCACCTGTTTCACTAATGACCGAAACGACAAATGGCTTTTACTGGCGTTCGCAAACCGCATTTGTGGTCGTTTCTGCGGGTGCCACGTTGAGTCTAAACGATTTCCTGACTTTTCCAACGCTGGCCGGGCAAAACGGTGGTGGTGCTTTTCTTATTTTCTATCTGGCTTTTCTGTTTCTGCTGGGTTTGCCATTGATGATGAGCGAACTTATGCTGGGTCGTATCTCGCGTACCGATCCAACTCATTGTTTTGAAAGTCTTGCCAGGCAGTACCGGGGATCGGTTTACTGGAAATCTGTGGGATTCATTTCGGTTGTGGCGGCTTTATTAATAGTCTCCACCTTTAGCGTTATTGCCGGATGGTCGATCGCTTACTTTGTCAAATCGGCATTTGGTATCTATAACGAAATTAGCGTTGAAAGTGCAGCGATTGCATTTGACGAATTTATTGTTGATAGCGAACGCATGACACTCTGGCATACGCTGTTTGTTATTTTACTGGTATCTATTGTCTCGCAGCCTGCGAAACTTGGTCTGCAGAAGCTGTCGATGCTGCTGGTGCCAGCTATGCTGCTACTGCTCATGATATCCCTCGTTGTGACTATTTTTTCAGCAGGCTTTATACAGAGCGTCGAATATTTTCTTTACATCGATGTTCTTTCAATCGATTCAGAAACGGTATTGCTTGCTTTGCAACGAGCTTTTTACACCCTGACGCTGGGCATAGGTGTGATGATGGCTTTTGGACGCTATTTGCCAGTGGGTATGTCGATTGGTTACTCGGCCGGGCTGGTGATTACTGTCGACTTTCTATTTGCCGTTTTGATCGGTCTGGCTGTCAATGCATTGATCTTCTCATCCGGTGTCGTGGTTGGTGCGGAAAATCAGTTTGCCTTCAGGATATTACCGGTAGTTTTCGGACAGCTCGAATATGGTCGGGTTTTCGGCTCCATATTCTTTCTCCTGCTAGTGATAGCCGCTTTGACGACTTCGGTAGCATTGATGGAAAGTCCCGTTGGCTACCTGCAAAGACAGTTTAATTATTCGCGTTTAAAATCTACATTAATTGTCGTTCTGCTGGTTTGGTTGCTTGGTATTGGCACCGTACTCTCCTATAGCATCTGGCAGGATGATGGCTTTACCATAGCTCTGTTTTTCGGTGATGAGGCGGTGCGGCTGGTTAATAATGCTGGTTTTCATGATGTCCTGGTTTTTCTCTCCAGTCATTTGATTCAGCCATTTGTAGCCCTGTTTCTGTGCCTGTTTGTGGCCTGGGTTATTCCTCGTGAACTGAGTTTTAAAGAACTGGACTTGCCCGGGCGGCACTGGTTCGAAGTCTGGAATTATCTGGTGCGGTATATCACGCCTGTTCTACTACTGGTGGTTTTCCTGAAGGCGATAGGGATTTTTTAAGCGGTGCCTGTAATTCAACGTAGCGCATTAATGCCTTATTCCTCAAAAATCATGTATCAAATCGTTAATGATGTGGCTGCCTACCCCGAGTTTCTGCCCTGGTGTGGTGGCTCGAGAGTGATGAGTGAAACTGATGATTCTATGGAGGCTGCTGTGCTCATGAAGAAAGGGCCATTGAATCACTGGTTCTCAACCCGAAACCGTTTAAATCCGCATAGCGAAATTAAAATGGAGCTGATCGACGGGCCATTTAAAAAGTTGCGGGGTGCCTGGCGGTTTGAGTCACTGGATAGCGAGTCCTCGAAAATTTCGCTGGACCTTGAGTTCGAATTTTCCAGTGGATTGACTTCGAAGTTACTCACACCGATATTTTCACAAATAGCGAATACCATGGTCGACTCTTTTTGCGCACGGGTTCAGGACTTAAACGAAAAATGACAGATACCATGATGATAGAAATTGCTTACGCAACGCCTGACAGGCAAAAAATTGTTGAATGTGAGGTCGAGCAGGACACATCGGTAAGAGAGGCCGTAAAACTATCTAATATAGCCGATTATTTCCCTGAAATTGATTTAGAGAATTGCGAACTTGGTGTATTCGGTAAAGCTGTCTCGCCGACTTACGAACTGGTAGAAGGCGATCGTATCGAAATTTACCGGCCGCTTATTGCCGACCCGAAAGAGGTTCGTCGACAAAGAGCCGCGCAAGGTTTGAAGACTAAAAAGGGTGGTGGAAAAGCCGAAGACTAGCTGTCCGGGTTACTAAGATCACGGTCACCTGTGATCTCGGTTAATAAATCGTTTTCGAATTGAAGCTTCATCGATTTTCTGGTTTTACTAAAATCATCACCAGATCGGACGTAGTAAACATAGTACCAGGTATCGGGGTGGTAGAGATCGACAATCGCCGGTTTACCCAATAAGAATTCGACCTGTCGGCGAGACATGCTTAATTCAAGCTGATCGATGGTTTCGGCGCTAATTCGGTTTCCCTGCAAAATATCCATTCGATATACGCATCCGGAGGATGCTACAATGGCCGTTAACAGAGTCGCGATTACGAACAGACGTGATTTCATAGGGTCACAGCATAACGATAAAGAGCGCAATGATACTGACCTGTTCATAATGCTGCAATTAGCTGGAGTTAATAATTAGTGGAAACATCCGATATTAAAAATGCCGGACTGAAAGTAACGCTGCCCAGGTTGAAAATTCTCGAACTACTCGAAAATTCTGAAGACAGACATTTAAAAGCTGAAGATATCTATAAAAACTTACTCGACTCGGGCGAAGAGATCGCTCTGGCGACGGTTTATCGTGTACTGACTCAGTTCGAAACTGCCGGATTAGTTACCCGGCATCATTTTGAAGGTGGTCATGCGGTCTTTGAAGTGAACGATGGCGAACATCACGATCACCTGGTTGATATCGAAACCGGCCAGGTGATGGAGTTTTACGACGAAGTCATTGAAAAGCGCCAGAAAGAAATCGCCGATAAATATAATTTTAAAATTACCGAGCACACCATGGTGCTTTACGGGCACTTCAATAAAGAATAATCAGGCCTGACGCCGACTAATCATTTCGCTGGCATGCGCTCGAGTTTGGTCGGTAATGGTGACACCACCAAGCATTCTCGCGACTTCTTCGAGTCTCTCCGACTCTGACAGGGCAATCACTTCGGTCGTTGTGTTGTCAGCTGTTTTGCTTTTCTCTACGCGAAAATGATGGTGCGCCTGCGACGCCACCTGTGGTAGGTGGGTAACACAAAATACCTGCCGATTATCGCCAAGCTGGTGCAACTTGTTGCCGACTATTTCGGCGATTCCGCCACCGACACCACTATCGACTTCATCAAAAATCAAAGTCGGGATTAATGATGATTCGCTTAAAATAACCTGTATCGCCAGGCTAATTCGTGATAATTCGCCACCGGATGCAACCTTGTTCAGAGGTTTTGGTGGTTGACCGGGATTAGCACTGACTAGATAAACCACCTGATCGATGCCCGACTGGCGGAAACTGGATTCGCCTTCCCGGGCGTCTACCTGCACTAAAAACTCTCCGCCCTGCATGCCTAGTTCTTGCATTACATTGGTAATTTGCCTGGACAACGACAGCGCGGTCGATTTTCGCTGGGTCGACAGGGTAGTGGCGGCTTGCAAATATTCCTGACTGGCCTGATCAAGCGCTTTGCTAATGCTGTCCACGTCGTGTTCGCTGCTCTGCAAATCCTCAAGCTCTTTATTCAAGGTGACCGTTAACGCCGCCAGATCGTCGGCCTGGACGTGGTGCTTACGCGCTAGTGTCTGCACACTGGCGATACGTTGATTGAGATGATCGAGCTGTTCTGTATCGAGGTCGATCGAGTCCTGGTAAGCCCTTAGTTCGTCGCTGGCTTCCTGTATTTGAATCAGGGCGCTATTGATCAGCTCATGGCTACTGCTGAGCCCGGGGTCGACCAGTAATTGGTCAGCCAGTGCTTTTTGACAGTTGCTTAACAGGCTTTGAGCGGTAGTCTCTTCGTTATCGTAAAGCAGGCCGAGAACCTGGCCCGAAGTTTCCAGCAGTTGACCGGCATTGGATAGCCGTTTGTAATCTTCCTGAAGCTGATCAATTTCTCCCGTCGACAGGTTAAGCTCATTGAGCTCCCGGCAGTAGAGTTGGAGTAAGTCGACACGCTGTTCACGTTCCTGTGAGCCGCTTTTGGCCTGTTCAAACTGCTGTTTCAATTCACGCCAGGTTTTAAATTTTGTTGCTACGGTTGATAACAAGCCGGAATTGCCTGAATAAGCATCGAGTAATTGCTGCTGTACAAGCGGTTTCTGTAATGACTGATGCTCGTGTTGGCCATGAATATCGACCAGTAACTCTGCTAGTTCCCTGAGCTGTGAAAGAGGAGCAGTATAGCCGTTGATAAAAGCCTTACTACGACCGTTGGTGTAGAGCACGCGGCGGATTATGCATTCGCCATCGCTGTTCAGCTCGTTAGCCTCCAGCCAACGGCCAGCTTGATCCTGTCCGTTAATATCAAAACAAACACTGATTTCTGCCTTATCCTCTCCACTTTTAATGCTGTCGCTATCGGCCCGATCACCCGAAATAAGTTTTATCGCGTCCAGTAAAATCG
This sequence comes from Gammaproteobacteria bacterium, assembly GCA_029882955.1. GTDB lineage: Bacteria > Pseudomonadota > Gammaproteobacteria. The sequence continues at coordinate 2,437 of JAOUJX010000007.1, read as the reverse complement.
ACTTGCCGGCACCGGTTTCTCCGGTGAGTGCCGTCATACCCTGATCGAACTCCAGTTGTAAGGCTTCGATAATGGCGAAGTTTTTAATTTGAATCGATTCCAGCATTAGTAATTCGTGCTCCAGTAAAGTTTTGCACGCAGAATTTGAAAATAATCATAGTTTTCTGGATGTAACAGGGTCAGTGGCCGGGCACATCGAGTGATTTGGACTTTATTGGCCGAATTCATCACCGAGCCTGCCTGGCCATCATAGTTGAGCTGAGCCAGATTATCGTCTTTAGTCAGACTGATTTCGATCTTATGATCAGCCGGTACCACGATAGGACGATTACTCAAAGTATGCGGACAGATGGGTACGATGGCCAGGGTTTCAAGCGAAGGGTGCATGATAGGCCCCCCGCCAGAGAGCGCGTAGGCGGTTGAGCCGGTGGGTGTGGTCACTATCACTCCATCGGCGCGTTGTTGATGGATTAAATTACCATTACTGTAAACTTCGTATTCGATCATGCTCAGTGATTCGTGACTATGCACGATAATGTCATTGAGGGCGATACTGCTGGAAACCAGCTTGTCCTGATGAAAAAATTCGCCTTCGATAAAAAAACGTTTTTCGACCCGGTATTTGCCTTCCAGTACATCTTTTAAATGCTGTTCAACCTCTTTTATCGAAACATCTGCGAGAAAACCGAGTCGGCCCAGATTAATCCCGAGTAATGGTATGTTTCTATCAACCAGTGCTCTGGCGGCGGTCAATAGAGTACCATCGCCACCAAGAGAAATGACAAGGTCGGCGCTATCGACGAGGTCATTGATAGGAACGCCGGGTAAGTTTGAAACGGGTAAATCCAGGTCAAGGTAATGAATTAGAATATCGGCCTGATCTTCTAGAATCGAAGTCACCTGCTGTATCGTTTCCAGGTGCGATTGCACGTCTTTACGTACGACGAGGCCAATGGTTTTAAATGTGGTTTGCATTAACTACGCTTACTCGATTTAAAGTCTGTAATTTTAAAACAGAGAATATAAAATTTTGCCTAGGCAGATATGTGACATGAAGCTACAATTTATCAGTCTTTAGACCCATACCGCAATATACCAGACCCGATGAGCGAAACATACGACCTTGATGAACGTGCCCAGCTGTTATTAAAACAGCTAATCAACATGTATACGCAAGATGCTCAACCGGTAGGTTCAAAGAACCTGGCGCAACTGTCCGGTCTTGACGTCAGTTCCGCGACTATTCGCAATATCATGTCCAAACTTGAAAACCTGGGTCTTGTGGATTCCCCTCATACTTCGGCGGGACGCATACCGACGCAGGCGGGTTATCGCTTCTTTATTGATAGTTTGCTCGAAGTGGCTGATATCGATCAGCAGGCCAGGAAGCAGATAACTAACAGCTTTAGTACTGATAAAACCTCCTCCAGCCTGATCAAAAGTGCCAGCGATATCCTCTCGAGTATTACTCACTTAACCGGCGTGGTAAGCATGACTCATTCGACATCAGCCGAAGTTCGGCACATTGAATTCATGCGCCTGAGCGAAAAACGCATTCTGGTCATTTTGGTGGTGAATCAGGATGAGGTGCATAACAAAGTGATTCAGGTTGATAAAAACTATAGCGATGCGGAGCTAAAACAGGCCACTCAAACCCTGGGTCAATATTTAATCGGGCAGGATTTTTATGCTGCCCGGCAGTTAATCCTGGAGGAAATGTCGGAGCTAAAAAGCAGTGTTAACAGCATGATGGAATCGGTATTAAAAGCGATGGACGACGTCTGCAATGATAGCGACGAGTTGTTAACCAGTGGCGAAAGTAATCTGCTCGAATACGCGGAGCTTTCTGATATCAATAAGTTACGTGATATATTTAGCGTATTTAATCAGAAAAAAGATTTGCTTCATTTGCTCGACGGTTGTACTGCGGCGGACGGTGTCGAAATATTTATTGGCAGTGAATCGGGTTATTCTGTTCTGAGTGACTGTAGTGTCGTCGGCGCTCCTTATCAGATCAATGGCAAAATTGTCGGAGTACTCGGCGTAATAGGCCCGACCCGAATCGCTTATGAACAGGTGATTCCTGTCGTTGATGTCACAGCAAAATTGTTAAGTTCTGCCTTGAATACTCAAAAATAATCCATACATTGTAGCGCACAGAATTCTTGTTCGGTGGTGAGTCTGTTTTTATAACCGAAGAAGAATTTATAAGCAGGCAATTTTACGAATAGAAAAAAGGTGCATTGGAGTTAATTATGTCGTCTGAAACATCTCAGATAGAAGAAACCGAAGACACTGTGGAAGAAGTTCCGACAGATGTGAGTGAAGAAATGAAACAATCGGCTAGCGATGCCGAGGTGGCGGTCGAAGCCGAAGCCGGGGATGCTGAACTCTCAATTGAGCAACAACTCGAGCAGGCTCAGGCTACAATAAAAGA